>NZ_JBHVFF010000092.1:0-27008 GCF_042801895.1 Streptomyces sp. NPDC057543
GTGTACGTCACGTCCGGCGTTCGGCGTCCACGGGGGCGGTTCAGGCGACTGTGGGGCTGCTGTCCCCACTCGCTGCCGCCGCCGGTGACGACGACGTCAAGGAGGGCCCGCTCGCCGAGTCGGACGTGTCGGGCTCGGTCGGCTCGGGCTCGGTCGCCGTGTCCGTCGGGCTCGGGGAATCGGTGTCCGACGGGCTCGGGGGCGGGCTGCTCGGCTTCGTCGGCGTGGACTTCGTCGGGCTGGGCGACCTGCTCGGCCCGGTCGGCCCCTGCGACGACGGCTTGTCGCTGGACGGCTCGGCCGACGACGGGGTGTCGCCCGGCTCCGCCGAGCCGCCGGACGGCGTACCGCTCCCGCTCGGCGTGACCTCGCTGTCCGACGGGCCCGGCGTCACCACGGCGCCGCTGGACGCCGGGCCCGCTGGGGCGGAACCATCCGTCGGCCCGTCCGCCGGGACCTCGTTGCCGCTGTCGTCCCCGCCCACGGACTCCTCGCTCGTGACCCCCGGGTTCCCCTGCGCATCGCTGCCGGAGGTCAGCCCCAGCACCACCACCGTCCCGAGCACACCGGCCAGGAGCACACCCGCGCCCGCCGCGACGGAATTGCGACGGGCCTTGCCCAGCGCCGCCAGACGGCCTCCCCGCGCACTTCCGGCGGCCGAGGGGGCGCTCTGCCGGGCTATCACCGCGGTGGCCGCCTCGTACGGCCGCGACAGCGTCTGCGTCACGCCTGTCGTCGGACCGACGGGCGGCCGTACCGGCTCGTCCGGCCACGGGACCGGCACCTCATCGCCCACCGGCGCCAGGACGTCCGGCAGCGGGCCACCGGAACGGTCCGCGACCAGGGCGAGCGCGCGCCGCCCGGCCACCGCACCGGACTTGTCGGCGAGCGCCCCGCGCATGCTGATCGAGGTCTCCAGCTCCGCCCTGGCCCGGTCCGGATTGCCGGTGCAGAGCGCGAGAACGCCCAACTCATGGTGGAAATAAGCCTCTTCGGCGACCTCTCCGGCGATCCTGGCCGCCTCCTGACCGAGCCGCAGGGTCCTCTCCCAGGCGCCCCAGTGCAGTCCGGCGGCGAAGGCGGGAGAGGCGCTGCGGGCCAGCAGCACGGCCGCGCTGGTCTGCCCCGACCCCTCGCCGGGGACAAGCTGCGCCATGGCCGCTACGACGGCGTCGGCCTCGGCGGTCACCCGTGCCGGGGTGACCGAGGGGTGACCGGCCCACCAGGCGTAGTGCCGGGCCGCCGTCCGGGCCCGGTCGGCGGTGTCCTCGCCGTATCCGGCGGCCGCCAGCTGGGCGACGACTCCGGCGGCCAGCCGGTAGCGGGGGCCGGCCGGGGAGAGCAGTCCGCAGCCGGCCAGCTCACCGAGCGCGGCGTCGGCGTGGGTGTCCCCCACGAGCGCCGGCAGATGCGCCTGGTGCGGCACCTCGCCGCCGAGTGCGACCGCGAAGCGCAGGGTGTCGCGGGCGGGCCCGCTCAGCCGCGAGGCGAGCAGCGCGGCGGGCGCCGCGCCCTCGCCGAGGCTGGGCAGCGGTACGTGGACGCCGTCGACGTCCTCGTCGTGCCCGAAGGGCGCGTCGGTGGACCGGAGGTCGAGGCCGTCGTACGCCTCGGGGTCGGTGCGCAGCACGTCGCGCTGGCGCAGCAGGGCGCCCGCCTGGACGAAGCGCAGCGGCAGCCCCTCCGACTCGAACCAGAGGTCTCCCACCCAGTTCGCCTCCTCGTCGGTGAGCGGTCGCTCGACGACGTTCTCCAGCAGCTCGAGCGAGGAGCCACGTCCGAGGCCCGCGAGGAAGACCTCTTCGAGGTGCGAGTCCGCGGTGGATGCGGCGACATCCGGAGTCGTCGCGAACAGGAAGGCGCACTCCGGCGTGGCGTCGAGCAGTTCCTCCAGGGCGGCCCCGCCGAATTCCAGGTCGTCGAGTACGACGACGGCGCCGATGGTCCGGACCATGTCGAGGAGACCGGCGCGGTCGGGCCGGTGCAGCGGCGCCTCGTACACGGTCTCGAAGAGCCCGTACAGCAGGTCGGTGGCGGTCCGCTTGTGGCCGCTGAGCCGTACGACCCCGTCCGGCGCGAGGTCCGCGCAGTCGGCGGCCACGGCGTCCAGCAGTGCCGTACGACCCGATCCGGCCGGCCCGGTGAGCCGCACGGAGCGGCCGCGGGCCAGCAGGCGCACCAGCCGTTCGCGTTCTTCCGCGCGCTCCAGGAGGGGCAGTTGCGGGGCGGGCGGTCCCGGCGGCACGGGTGGTGCGGCGGCGCGTTCGCGGTCGGTGCGCTCGGCCGCGGTGCGCCGGGCCGGCGGGTCGGGCTGCTCCCCCGGCGGGCACAGCTCGACCTCGCTGCCGTCGACCGGGTTGACGGTGAGGAGGTAGTCGCCCGAAATGAGCCGGACGACACGCGCCTGCTGCGGCGTCTGCTGACCGAAATCCGGCGCGATGTGGCCTCCCCTGCCCGAACGGGGCTGAGAGCTCGCGGATGCGTCCCGGGACGGCCGGCGCCGGCCGTCCGCCTCGCCGAAGCCGTCGTTGTCCCGGCCGTACTCTTCCGGCTCCCGGTGTGTCGGGTCCATCGCCAAAGCCCCCAGACGCGTCGCGCACGATTGCCCCTCCCGGCCTCGCACGCCCTGCTGTCGCTTCTGGTCCGGTGTCCGCCCGGTGGGTTCCGTCAATCGGCGGACGGCCGAACCCTAAACCGTCGCACCGTGTACCCGCACAGCCGGGGGGCCACGCCGCCCGAAGCGCACGTTCTCGTGCGGAATGTGCGTCCTCGGTCGCGCCGCGCGGCCCGGCCGGACCGGCCCTACACGCGGGGCAGGGAGTCCGCGGCGATCCCGCCTTCGATGGTCAGGATGCGGTGCAGTCGGGTCGCCACCAGCAGGCGCTGCATCTGCGGCGGCACGCCGCGGAGCACCAGCCGTCGTCCGGCTCGTCCGGCCCGGCGGTGTGCGCCCATGATGACGCCGAGTCCGGTGGCGTCCCAGGAATCCAGCTCGGTCAGGTCGAGCACCAGGTCGCCGACTCCGTCGTCGAGGGCCGAGTGCAGGACCGTACGGGCGTCCGCCGCGCTTCGGACGTCGAGGCGGCCCCCGACGACCAGCTCGGCGTGGTCGCCCCTGATGTGCATATGCGCTCCCCGGGATTACTCCGTTGCAAGGTTCGTCTGTCTGTTCTGTCTCTCCCACAACTGACTGCGGCAGTGACAGGGAAGTTGCCGTCTGTAAGCGAACCGATACCGAATTCACTCCGTGGAGTGACCGAGGCCCGGCACGGACCCGTGCGGATCCACTGATTCCGGGTAACTCCCCCCGGCCTCCGGGCCTGATCGACGGCAGATCGGGCCACCGGAGGAAAGAAAACGATCAGTACGTGTAGAAGCCCTGCCCGCTCTTGCGGCCGATGTCACCTGCATCCACCATCCGGCGCATCAGCTCCGGTGCGGCGAACTTCTCGTCCTGCGACTCGGTGTAGATGTTGCTCGTCGCGTGCAGCAGGATGTCGACGCCCGTCAGGTCCGCCGTGGCCAGGGGCCCCATGGCGTGGCCGAAGCCCAGCTTGCAGGCGGTGTCGATGTCCTCGGCCGAGGCGACGCCCGACTCGTACAGCTTGGCGGCCTCGACGACGAGCGCCGAGATCAGCCGGGTGGTGACGAAGCCGGCCACATCGCGGTTCACGACGATGCAGGTCTTGCCGACGGACTCGGCGAACTCCCGTGCGGTGGCGAGGGTTTCGTCGCTGGTCTTGTAGCCGCGTACGAGTTCGCAGAGCTGCATCATGGGGACCGGCGAGAAGAAGTGCACACCGACGACCCGCTCGGGGCGCTCCGTCACAGCCGCGATCTTCGTGATCGGGATGGCGGAGGTGTTGGAGGCGAGCACGGCGTCGTCCCGGACGATCTTGTCGAGCGCCCGGAAGATCTCGTGCTTGACCTCCAGCTTCTCGAAGACTGCCTCGACGACGACATCCGCGTCGGCGACCGCGTCGAGGTCGGTGGTGGTGGTGATGCGGGCGAGCGCGGCATCGGCGTCGGCCGCCGCCAGCTTCCCCTTGGAGACGAACTTGTCGTACGAGGCCTTGATGCCGTCGCGTCCGCGGGACAGGGCCTCGTCGGTGACATCGCGCAGCACGACGTCCCAGCCCGCCTGGGCGGAGACCTGCGCGATTCCGGATCCCATGAGTCCGGCTCCGATGACGGCGAGCTTCCTGGCCACGTGTACACCCCTCGGTTTCTGTTCGCCTCTGCAGCTGATCGCCGCACGGCCGGTCCTAACGCTTGTTCACAAGCTCTCCGGCGGAGATTAGTACCCGCGAGGGGCCCTGGGGCCGGGAAGAGATGCGCGTCACGTCTCACATGACGGACATCACACCGCGACACGTCATTCGGTGGCGCAGCGGGCGCAGTTGAGGTCCTTCTCGCACCGCGGACCTCCTCCGCCGGGCCGGTGCGCAACCGGTGCCCCTCCCGGCAGGCATTGCCCGGTCGCGTCACTAGGCTGGCGGCATGGTCAATCTGACACGTATCTACACCCGCACCGGCGATCAGGGCACCACGGCCCTCGGCGACATGAGCCGGACCGCCAAGACCGATCTACGGATCTCCGCGTACGCCGACACCAATGAGGCCAACGCCGTCATCGGTACCGCGATCGCGCTCGGGCAGCTCTCCGAGGACGTCGTGAAGGTTCTCGTCCGCGTGCAGAACGACCTGTTCGACGTGGGCGCGGATCTGTCGACGCCGGTCGTCGAGAACCCGAAGTACCCGCCGCTGCGGGTCGAGCAGAGTTACGTCGACAAGCTGGAGGCGGACTGCGACCACTTCCTCGAACAGCTGGAGAAGCTGCGCAGCTTCATCCTGCCGGGCGGTACGCCGGGGGCGGCGCTGCTGCACCAGGCGTGCACCGTGGTCCGGCGGGCGGAGCGGTCCACGTGGGCGGCGCTGGAGGTGCACGGCGAGGTGATGAACGCGTTGACGGCGACGTATCTCAACCGGCTCTCCGACCTGCTGTTCATCCTCGCGAGGACGGCGAACAAGGAGGTCGGCGACGTGCTGTGGGTGCCGGGCGGCGAGCGGTAGCCGCTGCGTACCGAAGGCACCGGACGGGTGCCGTCCACGCCCGGCCGGCCTCTCAGCGGCCGGCCGGCTCCCGTTTCGGGAACAACGTGTAGCTCCCCGCGATGACCACGTTGACCCCGATCACGAACAGCATCGTCCGCTGCCACGCCTGGAGCGACGTCACGTCCCCGTCCCCGCCCACGTACCAGACCGCCGCCTGGAGCAGCGCCAGTGCGACCGCCGCCGCGACCGTCCAGCGCGCAGCGACCCGCCACTCGTGCGCCGCCCGGGCCATTCCGTACTTCGGCGGCTTCACCGGCGGCGGGCCGCCCGCGAAACGGTGGGCGACCCGGGCGTCCACCCAGCGGATCGTGGAGTGGCCGAGCCCCACGGTGAAGCCGATGTAGACCGCGGCGAGCCCGTGTTTCCAGTCGGGCTCGGCCCCGCTCTTCAGGTCGATGGCCGTGACCACCAGCAGCACGACCTCCAGCAGCGGCTCGCACAGCAGCACGGCCGCGCCCAGGCGCGGCTTCTTCGCCGGGTACCGCAGCGCGAGCCCCGCGGCCAGCAGCACCCAGAAGGCGACTTCGCAGAGCACGATCAACGTGACGATCACGGCACTTCTCCTTCCCGTTGCCTCCAGCCTTCCGGCCGGGATACCCGGAATCGTCGTCGGCAGTGACGAACCGCGACTGCATCCTTCGATGTACTCGTTCCTCACCCCCGGTAGGGACGTCCGGGGCCGGCCCGCCGTGTTGGATGGGAGGGTGTCCTCCTTCACCCGGCCGCACCGCCACGACGTGCTCATCGCCGCCATCGGTCTCTTCGGCGGTCTGTTCCTGTGGGTGTTCGGGCTGCACATGCAGGGCGACCGGACCTTCGTCGCACCGTGGGTCTCCCTGCTGCCGCTCGCCGTCGTGTCGGGGCTCGAACTGGTACGCAGGAACGCCCCGCAGGCGGCGCTGGTCATCGGCACACTCGCGCTGGTCGCGGACCAGTTCACGGTCGGGAATCTGGCGACGGTGCTGATGTTCACCGACCTGATGTACGCGGCCGTGCTGTACGGAACACCGTCCGCCGCCCGTCGCATCCCGGTGACCACGTTCCTGATCACGGTCGCGGTCACGATCGGATTCCTGGCGTGGTTCCGTAACCCTCAGGCGCTGCTCATCGGCGTCATCACGGGCATGGTCTCCTTCCTGCCCGCCATCACGGGGGTCAGCGTCCGCAACCATCGGGACGCCGCCGAGGCCGCCCTGCTGCGCGCCGATCAGACCGCGCTGCTGGCCGAGATGGACCGTACACAGGCGGTGACCGCGGAGCGGGCCCGGATGGCCCGCGAGCTGCACGACATGGTGGCCAACCATCTTTCCGCCATCGCGATCCACTCCACCGCCGCGCTCTCCATCGACGAGCCGGACACCTCGCGCGAGGCGCTGGGCGTGATCCGCGAGAACAGCGTCGCCGGTCTCGCCGAGATGCGCCGGCTGATCGGGCTGCTGCGTACCGGTGGCGCGCACCCGGAGCCGAGCGCCTCGCCGACGCTCGCCTCGCTGGACGCACTGATCGAGCAGGCCCGTACGAATGCCGCGGCAAGCGGTCTGACGTGCGTCTTCGAGGACGCCCGCGACGAGCGGGGGCCGCTGCCCGCGCCGGTCGAGCTGGCTGCGTACCGGATCGTCCAGGAGTCGCTGACGAACGCGCTCAAGCATGCCGCGCCCGGCCCGGTGGTGGTGCGGCTCGGGTGGGCGGGGCCGCTGCTCGCCGTAGAGGTCAGCAGTGTGTTCGGTGACCGTGCCGGGCCGCGAGCGCCCGGCTCGGGGGCCGGTCTGGTGGGCATGCGGGAGCGGGTGGCGCTGCTCGGCGGAGCGATCGAGACGGGTCCGGTGCCCACCGGCGACGGACCGAGGATCTGGCGGGTACGGGCCGAACTGCCCGTGACGGAAGGGAGCGTGAGGGCATGACGATCCGGGTGGTGGTCGCCGAGGACCAGTCGGCCGTCCGTGCGGGGCTGGTGCTCATTCTGCGCAGCGCGCCGGACATCGAGGTCGTGGGCGAGGCCGGGGACGGCGAGGAAGCGGTGCGGCTGGCCCGCGAGCTGCGGCCCGATCTGGTGCTGATGGACGTGTCGATGCCGCGGCTGGACGGGGTGTCGGCGACCGGGCAGGTGGTGGCCGAGGAGCTCGCGGACGTCCTGGTGCTGACGACCTTCGATCTGGACGAGTACGTCTTCGGGGCGCTGCGGGCGGGGGCGGCGGGCTTCCTGCTGAAGAACACCGATGCGCGTGATCTGCTCGAAGCGGTACGCACGGTGGCACGCGGCGAGGGGCTGATCGCCCCGGCCGTGACGCGCCGTCTGATCGCGGAGTTCGCGGGGAACACCCCCGTACGGCCGGTGAACGCACCCGATCCGGCGGTACTCGACGTGCTCACCCGGCGGGAGCGAGAGGTGCTCGGTGCTCTGGGCGCGGGGCTGTCGAATGCCGAGATCGCGGTCGGGCTCTCGATGGCCGAGGCAACGGTGAAGACGCACGTCAGCAGGTTGCTGGGCAAGCTGGAGCTGCGCAGCCGGGTCCAGGCGGCAGTACTTGCACAGGAGTTGGGCATCTGAGGTTTAGCTCCGAACTTTGGTCTGGACCTCTTGACGATTGGTCCAGACCTTCCTAATCTCACCGAGCACACTGCGGTGAGTGCGCCATGACAAGGCGTGCTCAGGGCGGCGCAGGGTTTGCAGTCCACGGACCACCCCCCGTTTGTCCGGACCTCACCCGAGGAGCACCGTTGAGCACTGAAAACCCCCTACACCGGACCCGATTCGGATTCGGGACCGGCAGAGCCACCAGATCCAGAGCCGTCGCGGGCCTCACCGCGCTGCTCCTTCCGCTCGCCGCGATGGTCGGCCTGGCCTCCCCCGCCGAAGCCGCCACCTCGGCAACCGCCACGTACCTCAAGAAGTCCGACTGGGGCAGCGGCTTCGAGGGCCAGTGGACGGTGAAGAACACCGGCACCACCGCACTCTCCTCCTGGACCATCGAGTGGGACTTCCCCTCGGGCACCGCGGTCGGCTCCGCATGGGACGCCACCGTCACCAACTCCGGAACCCACTGGACCGCCAAGAACGCCGGCTGGAACGGCTCGGTGGCACCGGGCGCCAGCGTCTCCTTCGGCTTCAACGGCACCGGCTCCGGCGCTCCCACCGGCTGCGAGCTGAACGGCGCCTCCTGCGACGGCGGCAGCGTCCCCGGCGACAACGCCCCCTCCGCCCCGGGCACCCCCACCGCGAGCAACATCACCGACACCTCGGTCAAGCTGAGCTGGACCGCGGCGACCGACGACAACGGCATCAAGAACTACGACGTGCTGCGCGACGGCGCCGTCGTCGCCACGGTCACCGGTACGACGTACACCAACACCGGCCTCACCGCGGGCACGGACTACTCGTACACCGTGCGGGCCCGTGACACCGCCGACCAGACCGGTCCGGTCAGCGGCGCGGTCAAGGTCCACACCACCGGTGGCGGCGGCAACCCCGGCACCGGCGGCAAGGTCAACCTCGGTTACTTCACCGACTGGGGCGTGTACGGCCGGAATTACCACGTCAAGAACCTGGACACCTCGGGTTCGGCCGCGAAGATCACGCACATCAACTACGCCTTCGGCAATGTGACCGGCGGCAAGTGCGCGATCGGTGACTCCTACGCCGACTACGACATGGCGTACACCGCCGACAAGTCCGTCGACGGCGTCGCCGACACCTGGGACCAGCCGTTGCGCGGCAGCTTCAACCAGCTGCGCAAGCTCAAGGCGAAGTACCCGAACATCAAGGTGCTGTGGTCCTTCGGCGGCTGGACCTGGTCCGGCGGCTTCGGTGAGGCCGCGAAGAACCCTGCCGCGTTCGCCCAGTCCTGCTACGACCTGGTCGAGGACCCCCGCTGGGCCGATGTCTTCGACGGCATCGACATCGACTGGGAGTACCCCAACGCCTGCGGTCTGACCTGTGACACCAGCGGCCCGGCCGCACTGAAGGGCATCACCTCGGCGCTGCGCTCGAAGTTCGGCAGCAACAGCCTGGTGACGGCCGCCATCACCGCCGACGCCTCCGCCGGTGGCAAGATCGACGCCACCGACTACGCGGGCGCCGCCCAGTCGCTGGACTGGTACAACGTGATGACGTACGACTTCTTCGGCGCCTGGGACGCGAAGGGCCCGACCGCCCCGCACTCCCCGCTCACCTCCTACAACGGCATCCCGCAGGCCGGCTTCAACTCCGCCGACGCCATCGCCAAGCTGAAGGCGCAGGGTGTCCCGGCGTCGAAGCTGCTGCTCGGCATCGGCTTCTACGGCCGCGGCTGGACCGGCGTCACCCAGGACGCGCCCGGCGGCACCGCCACCGGAGCGGCCCCCGGCACCTACGAAGCGGGCATCGAGGACTACAAGGTCCTCAAGACGAGCTGCCCGGCCACCGGAACGGTCGCCGGCACCGCGTACGCGCACTGCGGCACCAACTGGTGGAGCTACGACACCCCGGCCACCATCGCCACCAAGATGACCTGGGCGAAGGGCCAGGGCCTGGGAGGTGCGTTCTTCTGGGAATTCAGCGGTGACACCAGCAACGGCGAACTCGTCGGCGCGATCAGCAACGGTCTGAAGTAGTCCCCCCACTCAGTACCGCGCAGAACCCCGAAAAGCAGCCGGGGAGACAGGTCCGCCCCCTGTCTCCCCGGCTTTTCGCGTGCTGCCCCTGTTGTGCAGGCCCTGCCGGGAGGGCGCTGAAGATCTTGGCCGGAACAGCGAGCGGCGTCTGGTGTGTGCAGCCGCAAGGCGCCGAAGCGGCCTCAGACGGGGCCTCCCCTGCTCGGACGGAGTTGAGAGCTTGGGGAAGGAGCAATCAGGCTGTTCTGGCAACGCCGCAGATGTGCGTGCCAGGCGTCGGGAGCCCGGCCGAGATCTTCAGCACCCGCCTAGGCCACGTTGACCCGCTGGCCGGGCGGAGCCGCCTCCAGCCAGGCGAGGAACCCGGTCAGCGCGTCCTCGCTCATGGCGAGCTCCAGGCGGGTCCCACGATGAAGACAGCCGAGCACCACGGCGTCCGACAGGAGCGCCAGCTCCTCCTCGCCCTCGGGCAACCGACGCGCGACCACCTCGATCGCGGACCGCTCCAGGCCCCGGCGCGGACGGAGAGCGTACGAGAAGACCCGGAACCAGTCGATCCGGTCTCCGCTGTACCGGGCGACCCCGTACACCCAGCCCTTGCCCGAGAGATCGGGCTCCTCCGGCACGTTCCATCGCAGGCTGCAGTCGAAGGTCCCACCGGAGCGCTGAATCAGCCGCCGGCGCAGACCGAAGACGAAGAGTCCAACCGCGACCAGTGCGACGACCAGCCCGCCCACCCACAGCGCGAGGAACATCTCCACCGACCTCCTCGCGTCGTCGAGTAACGGATACCGCCAGAACTACAACTGCACCTGCATCGCCTCAGCCGCGGCCCGGTCTGGAGGGGTCTCCAGCTCGGGCCGCGGCTGAGGGTAAAGCTACGTGGTCGCGGTGCGCTAGTGCGCCGACACCGCACGCAGTCGCACTTCGGCGCGCCGCTCGGAGGCGGCGTCCGTGTCCGACTTCGCACGCTCCAGCGCACGCTCGGCGCGCTTGACATCGATCTCGTCCGCCAGCTCCGCGATCTCCGCGAGCAGCGAGAGCTTGTCGTCCGCGAACGAGATGAAACCGCCGTGCACCGCGGCGATCACGGTCTCGCCGTCGCTCGTACGGATCGTCACCGGGCCCGATTCCAGCACACCCAGAAGCGGCTGGTGACCGGGCATGACGCCGATGTCGCCGGACGTGGTGCGCGCGACGACCAGGGTGGCCTCGCCGGACCAGACACTGCGGTCCGCGGCGACCAGCTCGACGTGCAGCTCAGCAGCCAAGGGTGGCTCCTCGGGTCACCACCCGGCCGTTCGAGCCGGGTGTTGGGTCAATTCTACGGGGCGTGGTGAGGGGGACGGGACGCACCCCGTCCCCCTCGGTGAGCCATGGGCTCAGGAGACGCCGAGCTCCTTGGCCTTGGCCTTGAGGTCCTCGAGGCCACCGCACATGAAGAACGCCTGCTCCGGGAAGTGGTCGTACTCACCGTCGCAGATCGCGTTGAACGCGGCGATCGACTCGTCGAGCGGCACGTCCGAACCGTCCAGGCCGGTGAACTGCTTGGCGGCGTGGGTGTTCTGCGACAGGAAGCGCTCGACGCGACGGGCACGGTGGACAACGAGCTTGTCCTCCTCGCCCAGCTCGTCGATACCGAGGATCGCGATGATGTCCTGGAGGTCCTTGTACTTCTGCAGGATTCCCTTGACACGGCTGGCCGCGTCGTAGTGCTCCTGCGTGATGTAGCGCGGGTCCAGAATGCGGGACGTGGAGTCCAGCGGGTCCACGGCCGGGTAGATGCCCTTCTCGGAGATCGGACGGGAGAGAACCGTCGTCGCGTCGAGGTGGGCGAACGTGGTGGCCGGGGCCGGGTCGGTCAGGTCGTCCGCGGGGACGTAGATCGCCTGCATCGAGGTGATCGAGTGACCACGCGTCGAGGTGATGCGCTCCTGGAGCACACCCATCTCGTCGGCCAGGGTCGGCTGGTAACCCACTGCGGACGGCATACGGCCGAGCAGCGTGGAGACCTCGGAACCGGCCTGCGTGAAGCGGAAGATGTTGTCGATGAAGAGCAGCACGTCCTGCTTCTGCACATCGCGGAAGTACTCCGCCATGGTCAGGGCGGACAGCGCGACCCGCAGACGGGTGCCCGGCGGCTCGTCCATCTGGCCGAAGACCAGCGCGGTCTTGTCCAGGACGCCCGAGTCGGTCATCTCGTCGATGAGGTCGTTGCCCTCACGGGTGCGCTCACCGACACCGGCGAACACCGACACACCCTCGTGCAGCTTCGCCACACGCATGATCATTTCCTGGATGAGGACCGTCTTGCCGACGCCCGCACCACCGAAGAGACCGATCTTGCCGCCCTTGACGTACGGGGTCAGCAGGTCGACGACCTTCAGGCCGGTCTCGAACATCTCGGTCTTGGACTCGAGCTGGTCGAAGGCGGGGGCCTTGCGGTGGATCGGCCAGCGCTCGGTGATCTGCGCCTCGGCCTCCGGCTCGTTCAGGATCTGACCGAGGGTGTTGAACACCTTGCCCTTGGTGATGTCGCCGACCGGGACGGTGATGCCCGCACCCGTGTCGGTCACCGGAGCCTGGCGGACCAGACCGTCGGTGGGCTGCATCGAGATCGCGCGGACCAGGCCGTCGCCCAGGTGCTGGGCGACCTCGAGGGTCAGCGTCTTACGAGCGCCGGCCTCGGCCGGGTCCGCTACCTCGACGTGCAGGGCGTTGTAGATCTCCGGCATCGCGTCGACGGGGAACTCCACGTCGACGACCGGGCCGATGACCCGGGCGACGCGGCCCGTGGCAGCGGCCGTCTCAACTGTCGTCGTCATTACTTGTCACTCCCCGCGGACGCGTCGGCCAGAGCACCTGCACCGCCGACGATCTCGCTGATTTCCTGGGTGATTTCGGCCTGGCGGGCCGCGTTGGCAAGCCGGGAGAGGCTCTTGATCAGATCCCCGGCGTTGTCGGTCGCCGACTTCATCGCGCGGCGGCGGGCGGCGTGCTCGGAAGCGGCTGCCTGCAGCAGTGCATTGTAGATACGGCTCTCGACGTAGCGTGGCAGAAGGGCGTCGAGGACGTCCTCGGCCGACGGCTCGAAGTCGAACAGCGGAAGGATCTCGCCCTTCGTACCGCTCTCTTCAGCAACCTTGTCGAGCGAAAGCGGCAGCATCCGGTCGTCGACCGCGTTCTGCGTCATCATCGACACGAACTCGGTGAAGACGATGTGCAGTTCGTCGACGCCGCCCTCGGCCGAGTCCTTCTGGACGGCCTCGATCAGCGGCGCAGCGACGTTCTTGGCATCCGCATACGACGGGCTGTCGGTGAAGCCGGTCCAGGAGTCTGCGACCTTGCGCTCGCGGAAGCCGTAGTAAGCGACACCCTTGCGGCCGACGATGTACGTGTCGACCTCCTTGCCCTCACCTGCGAGCCGCTCCCGGAGCCGCTCCGCCGCCTTGATGGCGTTGGAGGAGTAGCCGCCGGCCAGACCGCGGTCGCTCGTGATGAGCAGAACCGCGGCGCGGACCGGGGACTCGGCCTCGGTGGTGAGCGGGTGCTTGGTGGTGGATCCGGTCGCCACCGCGGTCACCGCACGGGTGAGCTCGGTCGCGTACGGCATCGACGCCGCCACCTTGCGCTGCGCCTTGACGATGCGCGAGGCGGCGATCATCTCCATCGCCTTGGTGATCTTCTTGGTCGCGGTGACGGCTTGGATGCGGCGCTTGTAAACGCGAAGCTGAGCGCCCATCGATCAGCCCTCGCCCAGAAGCTTGCCGTCCGAGGTCTCGAACTGCTGCTTGAAGGCGGCGATCGCGTCGGCGATCGACTGCAGCGTGTCGTCGGACATCTTGGCGCCCTCGGCGATGCTGGTCAGGAGGTCCTTGCGCTCACGGCGCAGGTACTCCAGCAGCTCGCTCTCGAAGCGACGGATGTCCTCGACCGGGACGTCGTCCATCTTGCCGGTGGTGCCGGCCCAGACGGAGACGACCTGCTCCTCGACCGGGAACGGGGCGTACTGCGGCTGCTTCAGCAGCTCGACCATGCGCTTACCGCGCTCCAGCGACGCCTTCGAGGCCGCGTCCAGGTCGGAACCGAAGGCGGCGAACGCCTCCAGCTCGCGGTACTGGGCGAGGTCGACACGGAGTCGGCCGGAGACCTGGCGCATCGCCCTGTGCTGGGCGGAGCCACCGACACGGGAGACCGAGATACCGACGTTCAGGGCCGGGCGCTGGCCGGCGTTGAACAGGTCGGACTCCAGGAAGCACTGGCCGTCGGTGATGGAGATGACGTTGGTCGGGATGAACGCCGACACGTCGTTCGCCTTGGTCTCGACGATCGGGAGGCCCGTCATCGAACCGGCACCCATGTCGTCGGAGAGCTTGGCGCAGCGCTCCAGCAGACGCGAGTGGAGGTAGAAGACGTCGCCCGGGTAGGCCTCACGGCCCGGCGGACGGCGCAGCAGAAGCGACACGGCGCGGTAGGCGTCGGCCTGCTTCGAGAGGTCGTCGAAGATGATCAGGACGTGCTTGCCCTGGTACATCCAGTGCTGGCCGATGGCCGAACCGGTGTACGGCGCAAGGTACTTGAAGCCGGCCGGGTCGGACGCCGGGGCGGCGACGATGGTCGTGTACTCGAGCGCACCGGCCTCTTCGAGGGCACCGCGCACGGAGGCGATGGTGGAGCCCTTCTGACCGATTGCGACGTAGATGCAGCGCACCTGCTTGTTCACGTCGCCCGAGCGCCAGTTGTCGCGCTGGTTGATGATCGTGTCGACGGCCAGAGCGGTCTTACCCGTCTGACGGTCACCGATGATCAGCTGACGCTGGCCGCGGCCGATCGGCACCATGGCGTCGACGGCCTTGTAGCCGGTCTGCATCGGCTCGTGCACCGACTTGCGGACCATGACGCCAGGGGCCTGCAGCTCGAGGGCGCGGCGGCTGTCGGTCGCGATCTCGCCGAGACCGTCGATCGGGTTGCCGAGCGGGTCGACGACGCGGCCGAGGTAGCCCTCGCCCACACCGACGGAGAGCACCTCACCGGTGCGCTGCACCGGCTGGCCCTCTTCGATACCGCTGAACTCGCCGAGAACGATCGCACCGATCTCGCGCTCCTCGAGGTTGAGGGCGAGACCGAGGGTTCCGTCCTCGAACTTCAGCAGCTCGTTCGCCATGGCCGAGGGAAGACCCTCGACCTTCGCGATGCCGTCGCCGGCAACGCTGACCGTACCGACCTCCTCGCGCGAGGCCGCGTCCGGCTTGTACGACTGGACAAAGTTCTCCAGCGCGTCCCGGATCTCCTCCGGCCGGATCGTGAGCTCCGCCATCTGGGTTCCCTGCTCTCCTTGTTGGGCCCGAAGTTTCTTAAGGGGGTCTGGGGGCCGACCCCCAGGAATCTTCTGCAATTTCTGCACGGCCCAACCGGGCCGCTGGTCTTGCTCTGTTCTGTTGCTGCGCTGTGCTCGTCAGCCGGCCATGCGACGGGTCGCCTCTTCAAGACGCTCCGCGATGGTGCCGTTGATGACCTCGTCACCGACCTGCACCGCGATCCCGCCGAGGACCGTGGGGTCCACATCGAGATTCAGGTGCATCGGCCGACCGTAGATCTTCGCCAGCGCGGCGCCGAGGCGCTGCTTCTGCTGATCGCTCAGCGGTACTGCCGAGGTCACCACGGCGACCATCCGGTCCCGGCGCTCCGCGGCGAGCTTGGAGAGGGACTCGAGTCCCGCTTCAAGGCTACGTCCACGCGGCTGGGTCACCAGCCGCACGACCAGGCGCTCGGTGGCAGGCCTTGCCCTGCCGCCGAACAGGCTGCGCAGCAGCTCACCCTTGGCCAGGGCGGACCCGGACCGGCCGGTGAGCGCGGCGCGCAGTTCCTTGTCGGAGGAGATGATCCGGCCGAACCGGAACAGCTCGTCCTCGACATCGTCGAGGTCTCCGCTGCGCTGGGCGGCGGTGAGGTCTGCGATGTTCGCCAGTTCCTCGACCGAGTCGACCAGGTCACGCGACTGCGACCAGCGGGAGCGGATCATGCCGGAGATCAGGTCGACGGTCTCGCCGCCCACCTGATCGCGCAGCAGTCGTCCGGCCAGCTCGGCCCGGGCCTCGCCGGCCTGCGACGGGTCGGTGAGGACCCGTCGCAGTGAGACCTCGCGCTGGAGCAGCGCAGTGACGGCGGCCAGCTCCTCGGCGAGCTTCGCCGCGTCGACCGACGTGTTGTCGGTCAGCGCGTCGAGACGCTCACGTGCGGCAGCCAGTGCCT
This sequence comes from Streptomyces sp. NPDC057543, assembly GCF_042801895.1. Lineage (NCBI taxonomy): Bacteria > Bacillati > Actinomycetota > Actinomycetes > Kitasatosporales > Streptomycetaceae > Streptomyces > Streptomyces sp. NPDC057543. The sequence continues at coordinate 15,958 of NZ_JBHVFF010000092.1, forward strand.
CGCGGCTCGCGCCGTTCATCGGACGGCCTCGGCCTTCGCCTCGAGCTCGTCGAGGAAACGGTCGACGGTGCCGCTCTGCCGGGCGTGGTCCTCGAGGGACTCGCCGACGAGCTTGCCGGCCAGGTCGGTGGCGAGCTTGCCCACGTCCTGACGCAGCGCGGAGGCCGCGGCCTTGCGGTCGGCCTCGATCTGGGCGTGGCCGGCAGCGATGATCTCCTCGCGCTGCCGCTGGCCTTCCGCCCGCATCTCCTGCAGGATCACGGCGCCCTGCTCCTGTGCCTCCTGGCGCAGGCGCGCGGCTTCGTGGCGGGCCTCGGCGAGCTGAGCCTTGTACTGCTCAAGCACGCTCTGGGCCTCGGTCTGGGCCGCATCGGCCTTCTCGATACCGCCTTCGATGGCCTCGCGACGCTCTTCCAGAACCTTGTTGATGTTCGGGAGGAGCTTCTTGGCGAGGAAGCCGAAGACGATGACAAAGGCGATGAAGCCAATGACGAGCTCAGGGATCGGCGGGACAAGCGGGTTTTCCGGCTTCTCCGCCGCGAGCTGAACCAGAGGGTTCACGTCAGTGCCTTCCGTCGGATGGTCTGTTCCCGACCAGTCAGGAGGTCGGGTAGACGAACGGCATGACCAGACCGATCAGGGCGAGCGCCTCACAGAAGGCGAAGCCGAGGATCTGGTTGGCGCGGATCAGGCCGGCAGCCTCGGGCTGACGGGCGAGAGCCTGCGTGCCGTTACCGAAGATGATGCCGACGCCGACGCCGGGGCCGATGGCGGACAGGCCGTAACCAACGGAGCTGAGGGAACCGGTGACGGCGGCAAGGGTCTGGGACATGCCAGTTCTTCCTTCTCTTTCACGGACCGGCGGGGGTTGGCCACCGGACGACTGGGGGTATGGGAGGCGCGATCAGTGGTGCTCGGCGACAGCGCCCTGGATGAAGGTGCACGCCAGGAGCACGAAGACGTATGCCTGAACGGCCTGGATGAAGAGCTCGAAGGCCGTCATCACGATGACCATCACGAACGACACACCCGCGTAGGCGATACCGATGCCGTTGAGCAGGTACCAGCTGGCGATGGTGAAGAGCAGCAGCAGCGTGTGGCCCGCGAACATGTTCGCGAAGAGTCGGACCGCGTGCGTGAAGGGGCGGACCAGGACGTTCGAGAAGAACTCGATGACCATGATCAGCGGCAGGACCCCGCCGAGCGACTTGTCGTAGCCGGTCAGGTTCTTGAAGCCACCGACGAAGCCGTGCCTCTTGAACGTGATGCTCATCCAGAGGACGTAGACGATCAGCGCCAGAGCGGCCGGGTACGCGATGACCGACGTCACCGGGAACTGGGCGAGCGGGATGATCGACCAGAGGTTCATCATCCACACGAAGAAGAAGATCGACACCATCAGCGGGACGTACTTCTCGCCCTCGCGCTTGCCGAGCGTCTCGTAGACGATGCCGCGGCGGACGAAGTCGTAGCCGGCCTCGGCGACCATCTGCAGCTTGCCCGGAACGACCTTCGGCTTGCGGAAGGCGGCCCAGAAGAAGCCGACGATGATGACCGTACCGAGGAGCGCCAGCAGCATCGTCTTGTTGAAGTAGACGTTGCTGTTCGCGTCACCGAAGATCGGCTCGAACAGGAAAGAGTGCAAGCCAGGACCCGGGAAACCACAACCGGAGAAGATGTGGCAATCGGTCTCGAAGGCGAGCACCTGTGTCGGGTCAGCACTCACCGCGGGCTCCTTCAGCGTGGCGCATAGGTACGGCAACCTCGTTGTGTCGGCGCGGCGCGCAGCCGCGGTTCGGCACTGGACTGGTGTTACGGATGTGTGAGCGGCAGTCAGGCATTGAGCCTCGCGATCGAGCAGGCGTCAGCTCACATGCCCGCGCCCGCAGTGCCGCAGTTGGAACCGGACGATAGCAGGGTCCCGGACTTGCACTTATTCCGCCCCTACCCTTCACGTCTTCGACCCGGTGTTCTTGGGCTTTTCACCCTTGTCGGACTCGGGTTCGACGTAGAGGATCTTGGCCTTCATGTGCGCACGCGTCTGTGCGCCGATCCACACGAGAGTCGTCGCGACCAGCGTGATCGCGAAGGCCTTCGGGTTGAACATGGTGGTGTTCTTGAATACGGCGACGAAAATGAACAGCAGAAGAAGCTGAGTCGTATACAGCATCAGCCCCATCGCCTGGAACAGGTGGGGCAGGGACCGCGCGGTCCGTTGCAGGACCATGAGTCCGATCCCCATGAAGAGGATCACCACGATCGTCGCAACGACCGCGCCCAGGGCTCCCTTGCCGCCGGCAACGCCACCACTGACGGCGGCAGCAACAGCGCCGGCGACAGCGGTGGGTACGGCGGCTTGAAGGAGAGTCCGGACGTCGTTGGACGGCATGGCGGCAGCTCCGCTTGCAGGGGGTGGGCAGTGTGTCGTCATGGACGAGCGTAGGCCCGGTCCGAGTCGATGCCTCGGGCCGATGGACCGTGGTACTCAGGTCCTTCAACTCCGTCACCGGGCTTCGTGAACGGTATCACAAACTATTTGATGAGGTCTTTACCAAGAAAGTGTGCCCGCTGTCACACATGTGGGTGAGCCCGCGCGTGTGAGCAAGGCAACTCTTTGTCCTGTCTGGTATTGCCCCTCGATGACCGAATCGTCACCGCGCCGAATCAGCCGTGTCTCTGTCCGAAAGACGCGAACGGGGGCCGATCGCGGTCGCCCCGTTGACGCCGGAAACTCCCACGACGACCGGGATCCGTTCCTGGAGCTCGTGCCCCTCCCGCCCCATCTGCCTGTCCAGGGGCCGCTGTTGGGCCTCACCCGGAGCCGAGCGTTCCGCGTCGGGCACCTCGGCCTTGCCGCGGCGCCGGCGGTAGCGGGGCGGGAGGAACCGTTCCGCCCAGTACGGCGCCCGCGGGGTGAACCGGGGCATCAACAGCAGTACGAGGCCCAGCGCGCTCAGCCCCATGATGACCAGCACGATCCACAGGGACGCCGAGTGCACGGAGTAGCCGACCGCGCCGAAGGCGATCAGCGCCGACCAGAAGTACATGATCAGCACGGACCTGCTGTGCGAATGGCCGATCTCCAGCAGCCGGTGGTGCAGGTGGCCCCGGTCCGCCGCGAACGGCGACTGGCCGTTCCAGGTACGCCGCACGATCGCCAGCACGAGGTCGGCGGCCGGGATCGCGATGATGGTCAATGGCAGCAGCAGCGGGATGAAGACGGGCAGCATCGCGTGGGTGGCCTCGCGCTCACTGCCCGCGAAGAGCTTCATCGTGTCCGGGTCGACCTGCCCCGTGACGGAGATCGCGCCCGCCGCCAGCACGAGGCCGATCAGCATCGAACCCGAGTCCCCCATGAAGATCCGGGCCGGATGCATGTTGTGCGGCAGGAAGCCCAGGCACATGCCCATCAGGATCGCCGTGAAAAGCGTCGCGGGGGCCGCGGCCTCGATCATGTGCCCGTACCAGAGCCGGTACGTATACAGGAAGAACGCGGCGGAGGCGATACAGACCGTGCCCGCCGCGAGACCGTCCAGACCGTCGACGAAGTTGACCGCGTTGATCGTGATGACGACCAGGGCGACCGTGAGCAGCGTGCCCTGCCACTGGGTGAGCGCGACGGTGCCGACGCCGGGGATCGGCAGCCACAGGATCGTCAGGCCCTGGATCACCATGACCGCGGCGGCGATCATCTGCCCGCCGAGCTTGATCAGTGCGTCGATCTCGAACTTGTCGTCCAGCACACCGATCAGCCAGATCAGCGCGGCCCCGGAGAGCAGCGCCCGCGGCTCGTTGGAGAGTTTGAAGACCCAGTCGAGGTTGTACAGATGCGCCGCGACGATCAGCCCCGCGCACAGCCCGCCGAACATGGCGATGCCACCGAGCCGCGGTGTCGGTTCTCGGTGGACGTCACGCGCACGGATCGCGGGCATCGCCCCGACCGCGATGGCGAATTTACGCACCGGGCCGGTCAGCAGATAGGTCACCGCGGCCGTGACACAGAGCGTCAGCAGGTAATCACGCACGGGCTGCCCCACAGATTTCGCCGGCCATCTCAGCCCACACCTTAACGAGGTGGGACTCGTGTTTGAGGACACGACGGACGGACCGATGGTTGCATGGACCGCGTCTACCCCGGATAGGGCGGATATTTCCGGGCCAGCTCCCGGACCTCCGCCCCGATGTCGCCCTCCTCACGCACCGCTGCTCCGAAGAGCGCCGCCAGCCGCGCCATGTCGGCGTCGTCCATGCCCTGGGTGGTGACGGCCGCGGTGCCCAGCCTGATGCCCCGGGCGTCCCCGTACGGAAGCGCGCAGGTGTCCAGCACCAGGCCCGCCGCTGCCAGCCGGGCGCGGGCGACCGGGCCGTCGACGCCGAGCGGGGCCGGGTCCGCGACGATCAGGTGGGTGTCCGTGCCGCCCGTGGTGATCTCGAAGCCCTCGACCGCCAGACCGGCGGCCAGCACCCGGGCATGGGCCACCACGCGATGGGCGTAGTCCGTGAACGCGGGCGTGGCCGCCTCCCCGAACGCGACGGCCTTCGCGGCGACCGTGTGCATCTGCGCGCCACCCTGCGTGAAGGGGAAGACCGCCCGGTCGATCCGCTCGGCCAGCTCCGCACCGCACAGGATCATCCCGCCGCGCGGACCGCGCAGCACCTTGTGCGTGGTCGCACAGACCACATCGGCGTACGGCACCGGGCTCGGCGCCGCTCCCCCGGCGATCAGTCCCATCGGGTGCGCGGCGTCGGCGATGAGGTACGCGCCCACCTCGTCCGCGATGTCCCGGAAGAGTTCGTAGTCGGGATGGCGGGGGTACGAGATCGAGCCGCTGACGATGGCCTTGGGGCGGTGCGCGCGGGCCAGGGTGCGCACCTGCTCGTAGTCGATCAGGCCGCTCTCGGAGTCGACCCCGTATCCGATGAACTGGAACCAGCGGCCGGAGAAGTTGGCGGGCGAGCCGTGAGTGAGATGTCCGCCGTACGGGAGTCCCATCGCGAGCACCGTGTCGCCGGGGCGCAGCAGGGCCGCGTACGCGGCGAGGACGGCGGAGGAACCGGAGTGCGCCTGGACGTTGGCGTGTTCGGCGCCGAAGAGCGCGGTGGCCCGTCGGCAGGCGATGCGTTCGGCGGCGTCGGCCTGCTCGCAGCCGCCGTGGTAGCGGGCGTCGGGGTAGCCCTCGGCGTACTTGTTGGCGAGCGGTGAGCCGAGGGCGGCGAGGACCGCGGGCGAGGTGAAGTTCTCGGCGGCGATCAGCTGCAGGGTGGTCGACTGCCGGTGCAGCTCGCCCAGGAGCACGGCGGCGATCTCCGGGTCCTCCCGGAGCAGGGCGCCGAAGTCCTGCGGCAGGGTCGTCCCGGCGTCGGAGGGGGGTGCGGCAGGAGTGGTGACCGGCATCGGGAAGCTCCGGGCCTGGGGAGGGGTGCGCTTGGGTCAGCTTCAAATGTAGGCCCGGAAGGGGCCCCCTGCCCGCTGTACGGCAACGTCGTACACCCGCCCGGCCCCCGGTGCCGGGCCCGGGAGTACAGCCGTCGGAGTGGCGCTGGAGCGGTCCGCGCCGAGTGCGGGGCCGGTACGCCGGTGAGCGCGGTGACGAGCGGGCCGAGGGCCTGGTCGAACACCGCTCGGCCCCCGGGGGCCTCCCGCGCTTCGGCCCGCTGCGCCGGTCTCCGGCTGTCGGGGCGGGCGGCAGAGCCGCGTCCTCAGCGGTCGGCCGTGATGCCCGTCAGGGCCGTGACGACCGGGTCCAGGGCCTGATTGATCTCGTCGCCGATGGACCGGAAGAACGTGATCGGGGCACCGTACGGGTCGTACACCTCGTCGGCCTCGGCGGTGGGGGCCAGCAGCCAGCCGCGCAGCGCGGCCGCGGCGCGGACCAGTGCGCGGGCGCGCTCGACGACGCCGTCGTCGCGCGGGTCGGGCAGCGTGGCGGGGTCTATGGCCCGGACCAGCCGGGTGAATTCCTTGAGGGTGAAGGTCCGCAGGCCGGCCGAGTGACCCATCGAGATGACCTGGGCCCGGTGGTCGCGGGTCGCGGTGAGCACCAGGTCGGCGCGGATCACGTGCTCGTCGAGGAGCTCCCGGCCGACGAAGCCGGTGGTGTCGGCGCCGAAGTCGGCGAGGACGATCTCGGCGTTGGCCTCCATGGGGGCGCCTTCGTGGCCCCAGGTGCCCGCGCTCTCCACGATCAGTCCGCCCTGCCGCGGATCGCCGAGGCGGTCCACCAGGGCGTGGCGGGTCAGCCGCTCGGTGATCGGCGAGCGGCAGACGTTGCCGGTACTGACGTGGAGGATGCGGAATGTGTCGGCCTGCCCCGCTATGCCACGCCCCTCAGGGGCGGTCAATTGGCCACCTCGAGGTCGGGTACCACCTTGCGGAGTTCCTCGACGGAGAGCGCACCGGCGCGCAGCAGCACGGGGACCTTGCCGGTCACGTCGACGATCGACGACGGCACGATGCCGGGTGTCGGGCCGCCGTCGAGGTAGACGGAGACGGAGTCGCCGAGCATCTCCTGGGCGGCGTCGCAGTCCTCGGGGGACGGGTGTCCGGTGAGGTTGGCGCTGGAGACGGCCATCGGCCCGACTTCGGTGAGCAGCTCGATGGCGACCGGGTGCAGCGGCATCCGCACAGCCACGGTGCCGCGGGTGTCGCCGAGGTCCCACTGCAACGAAGGCTGGTGCTTGGCGACGAGCGTGAGGGCGCCGGGCCAGAAGGCGTCGACGAGCTCCCAGGCCTGCTCGGAGAAGTCGGTGACCAGTCCGTGCAGGGTGTTCGGGGAACCGATCAGGACGGGCGTGGGCATGTTGCGGCCGCGGCCCTTGGCATCCAGCAGGTCGGCGACACCCTCGGAACTGAAGGCGTCCGCACCGATCCCGTACACGGTGTCGGTGGGCAGCACGACCAGTTCGCCGCGGCGTACGGCCGACGCGGCTTCACGCAGACCCGTCGTACGGTCGGTCGCGTCGTTGCAGTCGTATCGCCGTGCCATCAGCCGGCCTCCTCAAGCATGTACGGGTAGGGCGGGTACGGGTCGTGCGGGTGGTGGCCGCCGGTCACGGCATGGCCTTGCGGGCCGTGGCGAACCGCGGCCGGTTGTTCAGGTCGGGGTGGTCGGCCGCGTCGGCCCAGCCACGCTCCTCGGTGAAGATCCACGGCACCTGGCCGCCCTGGGTGTCGGCGTGCTCGATGACGACGAGGCCGCCGGGGCGCAGCAGGCGGTGTGCGGTGCGTTCGATGCCGCGGATGGTGTCGAGGCCGTCCTCGCCGGAGAAGAGGGCCATCTCCGGGTCGTGGTCACGGGCCTCGGGTGCCACGTACTCCCATTCGGTGAGCGGGATGTACGGCGGGTTGGAGATGACCAGGTCGACCTGGCCGTCGAGCTCGGGGAGGGCGGTGAGCGCGTCTCCCCGGTGGACGGTGACCCTGGACCCGTCGGCGTTCTTCCTGGTCCACTTGAGGGCGTCGTCGGAGAGCTCGACGGCGTGCACGCGTGAGCGCGGTACCTCCTGCGCCATGGCCAGGGCGATGGCGCCCGATCCGCTGCAGAGGTCGACGACGGTCGGCTCGACGACATCCATCGCGCGTACGGCGTCTATCGCCCAGCCGACGACCGATTCGGTCTCCGGGCGGGGTACGAAGACACCAGGTCCGACCTGGAGCTCCAGGTAGCGGAAGAAGGCGCGTCCGGTGATGTGCTGGAGCGGTTCGCGGGCCTCGCGGCGGGCGATGGCCTCCCAGTAGCGGGCGTCGAAGTCCGCGTCCGGCACATGGTGCAGTTCGCCCCGCTTGACGCCGTGCACGAACGCGGCGAGTTCCTCCGCGTCGAATCGCGGGGAGGGCACACCGGCGTCGGCCAGCCGCTGAGTGGCCTGGGCCACCTCGGCGAGCAGCAGGTTCATCGCGGTTCTCCGTACGGGTTACGGGCGGGGCGGGCTTTGCTTATGCGGCGGCGAGCTTTGCGGCGGAGTCGGCGTCGACGCAGGCCTGGATCACGGAGTCCAGGTCGCCGTCGAGCACCTGGTCCAAGTTGTACGCCTTGAAGCCGACGCGGTGGTCCGAGATCCGGTTTTCGGGGAAGTTGTATGTACGGATCTTCTCGGACCGGTCGACCGTACGCACCTGGCTGCGTCGTACGTCCGAGGCTTCCTGCTCCGCGGCCTCCTGGGCGGCGGCGAGCAGGCGCGACCGCAGGATGCGCATGGCCTGCTCCTTGTTCTGGAGCTGGCTCTTCTCGTTCTGGCAGGAGGCGACGACGCCGGTCGGCAGGTGGGTGATGCGGACCGCCGAGTCCGTGGTGTTGACGGACTGGCCGCCGGGGCCCGAGGAGCGGTAGACGTCGATACGGAGATCGTTGGCGTGGATCTCGACGTCGACCTCCTCGGCCTCGGGCGTGACGAGCACGCCGGCGGCGGAGGTGTGGATGCGGCCCTGGGACTCGGTGGACGGCACCCGCTGCACGCGGTGCACCCCGCCCTCGTACTTCAGCCGTGCCCACACGCCCTGGCCGGGCTCGGTGGCGCCGTTGCCGCCCTTGGTCTTCACGGCGACCTGGACGTCCTTGTAGCCGCCGAGCTCGGACTCGGTGGAGTCGATGATCTCGGTCTTCCAGCCGACGCGCTCGGCGTAGCGCAGGTACATCCGCAGCAGATCGCCGGCGAACAGGGCGGATTCGTCGCCGCCCGCGCCCGCCTTGATCTCCAGGAGCACGTCCTTGTCGTCGCTGGGGTCGCGCGGGACCAGGAGGAGGCGGAGCTTCTCGGTGAGCTCTTCGCGCTGCTTCTCCAGGTCCTTGACCTCGGCGGCGAAGTCGGGGTCGTCGGCGGCCAGCTCGCGGGCCGTCTCGATGTCGTCCCCGGTCTGCTTCCAGGAGCGGTACGTGGCGACGATCGGGGTCAGCTCGGCGTAGCGCTTGTTGAGCTTGCGCGCGTTTGCCTGGTCGGCGTGGACCGACGGGTCCGCGAGCTTCTTCTCAAGATCGGTCTGTTCACCGATCAGTTCCTCGACCGCCTCGAACATCTTCGGGCTCCTGGTTCCTTCACTCGAACGTGCCTGCTGGACGGCGTGATGCCGTCCGGGCCGGGTGGGGTACGGCCCCGTACCCCGGGCCGGAAAAAGCGCCGGTCTCGACGCCCCCCGGGAAGAGGGCGCCGAGAACCGGCGCAGTGGCTCGCTACTTGCTGGCGGAGCCGGCAGCCTTGCCGAAGCGGGCCTCGAAGCGGGCCACGCGGCCACCGGTGTCGAGGATCTTCTGCTTGCCCGTGTAGAACGGGTGGCACTCGGAGCAGACGTCGGCGCGGATGTTGCCGCTGTCGATGGTGCTCCGGGTCGTGAACGACGCGCCACAGGTGCAGCTGACCTGCGTCTCGACGTACTCGGGGTGGATGTCGCGCTTCAAGGGTTTCTCCTAGATTCGGGAGGGCGCCGGGTCGTACGCGCGGATTGCGCGTCCGTGAACCGGGGCCGACGTACCAGTCTGCCAGGACCGGCCGTATCTCCCAAAACCGGGGGCGGGCCGCACGTATTCCCGGGCCGCACGTATTTCCGGCCGGGGAACACGTGCGGCCCGCGCTTACTGGACGATGCGGCCCGCGACACCCTTGTCGCCCGCCGACTTCTCGGTGGCGGAGGCGGGGATCGCCTTGTCCTGCTTGAGCGCCGTCCAGACCTGCTGGGCGGACTCCTCCAGCGGTACGACGCGGTTCGGGTCGGCCGGGTCGTACTGGACGGGCAGCGTGACCATGTGGACGTTCTTCGAGCCGAGCCCCTTGAGGCCGTTCGCGAAGTCGGTGAGCTGCTTGACCGAACCCAGCTCGGAGTCGGTGGTGATGGCCTTGGTCGCCGTGTCCGCGAGGTCGAAGAGCGTCTTCGGGTTCGAGTACAGGCCGACGCTCCTGGCCTGTTCCATCAGCGCCTTGATGAACGCCTGCTGGAGCTGGATGCGGCCGAGGTCGCTGCCGTCGCCGACGCTCTTGCGGGTGCGGACGAGGCCCAGCGACTGCTCGCCGTCGAGGGTGTGGGTTCCGGGCTCCAGATTCAGATGGCTCTTGGCGTCGTGGATCGCCTCGGTGGTGGTGATCTTCACGCCGCCCAGCTCGTCGATGAGCTTCTTGAAGCCGGTGAAGTCGACTTCGAGGTAGTGGTCCATGCGGATGCCGGACATCGATTCGACGGTCTTGACCGCACAGGCCGGTCCGCCGACCTCGTACGCCGTGTTGAACATGGCGCGCTGCTGGCCCGCGACGGTCTTGCCCGTGGTGTCGCTGGTGCAGTCGGGGCGGGTGATGAGGGTGTCGCGCGGGATGGAGACGACGGAGGCCGTCTTGTGGCCCTTGTTGAGGTGCACGACCATCGCCGTGTCGGAGCGGGCGGTGCCCTCGTCGGCGCCGTACGCGGAGTTCGCGCCGGAGCGGGAGTCCGAGCCGAGCACGAGGATGTCCTCGGAGCCGTTGTCGACGTTGTCGGGGCGGTTCTTGCCGAGCGCCGCGTTGATGTCGACGGCCTTGAGATTGCCGTTGAGCTTGAAGTAGGCGTATCCGAGCCCACCGCCGCCGACGACCACGGCGCCGGCCAGGATCCAGGCGCCGATCACCGTCGCCCTGCGGCGACGGGAAGGCTTCTTCCGGCGTTTGCCGGTGGGGCGTATTCGGCCACCGCTTCCGCTCTGCTCGGTCATCCGTCTCCTTCGGTCGTCAGCTGTTCCCGGACCGGCCCTCCCCTGAGCGGTGTTCGGGCACTGGCTCCTCGGCTTTTTCACTTGCTTGTGCGACTTGTCGGTACTTCGTACGACGTCGTGGCCCGAAGAAGGGTTGCACAGCGAGCTGTCACGCCCGGATGACGACGACATGGGGACAAAGGGGATGTACAGCACAGGTGAACGTCCGGTGATCCGGCGCTCACCTGCGGTTTCTTGCCCGATACAGCCATTGCGGCGGCGCCCGTCACAGCGGCCGTCATGTGGCGAAGGTCTCGGATCGGTCGAAAGGGCCGAATCGACCGCGTCACGCCCGCGCACGCCGACGACGCAGGGCCGCCCCCGTCACCGAAGTGGCGGGGG
>NZ_JBHVFF010000093.1:0-26975 GCF_042801895.1 Streptomyces sp. NPDC057543
GCGTGGGACCGTCGATGCGGCCTACTCGAACCGTGTGGCGTCGCCCGCCCCTCGGCGTACGATCTCCGGTTCGCCACTGGAGAAGTCGATGACCGTGGTCGGCTCGGTGCCGCAATCGCCCGAGTCGACCACGGCGTCCACCACATGGTCGAGCCGTTCCTTGATCTCCCAGCCCTGGGTCAGCGGCTCGTCCTCCTCGGGCAGGAGCAAGGTGCTGGAGAGCAGCGGCTCACCGAGGTCGGCGAGCAGAGCCTGAGCGACGACATGGTCCGGAATCCGCACTCCTACCGTCTTCTTCTTCGGGTGCAGCAGCTGACGCGGCACCTCCTTCGTCGCCGGGAGGATGAAGGTGTAGCTGCCGGGCGTCGCGGCCTTGATCGCGCGGAACACATCGTTGTCGATGTGCACGAACTGACCCAGCTGGGCGAAGTTCTGGCACACGAGGGTGAAGTGGTGACGATCGTCCAGATTCCGGATCGACCGGATTCGGTTGATGCCGTCACGGCTGCCCAGCTGGCACCCCAGTGCGTAACAGGAGTCCGTCGGATACGCGATGAGCGCGCCCGAGCGGATGCTGTCGGCCACGGTGCGGATGGTGCGCTGCTGAGGATTTTCGGGGTGCACGTCGAAATACTTCGCCATCCGCCGAGTCTAGGTGATCGGGACATCGCGCCCGGAACGACGAGGCCCATCCGGCCCGAGCTCACTCCTTGACCGCGCCCGCGTTGGCGCCGCTGACGAAGTAGCGCTGGAAGCAGAAGAACAGCGCGGCCACCGGGAGGGTGGACAGCAGGGCCGCGGCGAGTTTCAGCGGATACTGCGTTCCGCCGCCGAGTCCGCCCGACACGAAGCGTGCCAGACCCGTGGTGAGCGTCTCGTACCGGCCGGACTGCGTGCTGACGAGGAAGTGCGTGAACTCGTTCCACGACCCCTGGAAGGACAGGATCGTCAAGGTGATCAACGCCGGTCTCGCCATCGGCAGGACGACGGACCAGAAGATCCGGAACACCCCCGCCCCGTCGACCCGCGCGGCCTCCTCGACCTCGCGCGGCACCGACTCGAAGAACTGCTTCATGATGAAGATGCCCGCCGCGTCCACCAGCAGCGGCAGGACCATGCCGGTGTACGTGTCGAAGAGCCCGAAGGTGTTGAGCACCAGGAACTTCGGGATGAGCAGGGCCACACCGGGCACCGCCATCACCGCGAGCACGAAGCCGAACAGTACCGAGCGGCCCCGGAAGCGCAGCCGCGCCAGCGCGTACCCCGCCATGGAGTCGAACAGCACCCGGCCCGCGGTGACCAGTACCGCCACCAGCGCCGAATTGCCCAGCCAGCGCAGGAACGGCACCTCTCCGGCGGCCTGGCTCAGTCCGAACAGCCGCTGGTACGCGGCCGTGGTCGGAGTGGTCGGCAGCAGGGTCAGCGGGTGTGCGGCGGCGTCCGGGTCCGTCTTGAAGCCGGTCACCAACTGGAGGACGAACGGCAGCAGATAGAGCAGACCCAGCCCCAGCACCGCGGCGTACCCCGCGAGCCGCCACGGCAGCGGGAAGCGGCTCAGGACGGGGCGTGCCCGGTCGTGCGACGCGGGACGGCGAGAGGAACGCCGAGTCCGGTCGCGTACGGTCGTGCCGGCGGCGGTCATCGGTTCCTCCCGGTGCGTGTACCACGTTCCCGCAGCGCCCAGCGCTGGAACGCGGTGAGGATGAGGATCAGGGCGAGCAGGATGAACGCGATCGCCGCGCCCTGCCCGAAGTCCGCGTCCTCGAAGCCCGCGGAGTACGACAGGAAGGCGGGCGTGAGCGTCGTGTTGCCCGGAGCCCCCTGACCCATCACATACACCTGGTCGAAGACCTGCCAGGTGGAGATCAGCCCCAGGGTCAGGACGAGGAACAGCACAGGACGCAGCGCGGGCAGTGTCACGTACCGGAGCATCTGGCGATGGTTGACCCCTTCCATGGCGGCCGACTCCTCCAGCTCCCGCGGAATGTTCTGCAGTGCCGCGAGGAAGATCAGCATGAAGGTGCCGGAGGTGGTCCACACGGCGAGCAGGATGAGTGTGCACATCGCGACCGAGGGACCCGAGAGCCACTCGAACCACGACAGGCCCATGGCGGAGTGATCGGCCAACATCCCGGTGGGCCGTTCCGGGTCGACGATTCCCAGGCCGCCCAGGATCAGCGACAGCACCCCGCGGGGATCGGCGAACCAGTTCGGTCCCTTGACTCCGATCCAGGACAGCATGGAGTTGACGGCTCCGCTGCCCTGGAAGAGAAAGAGGAAGACCGTGGAGACGGCGATGGAGCTGGTGACCGACGGGAAGAAGAACGTCGTACGGAGGGCGCCACGCCCCCGCAGCAGCTTCTGGTTGACGATCAGGGCCAGCCCCAGTGCCAGCAGTGTCTGCAGAGGGACGGTCAGCAGAACGTAGTAGGCGTTGTTGCGCAGGGCGGTCGCGAAGAGGGTGCGGTCCAGTCCGTCCTGCGTGAGCAGCGACCGGTAGTTGTCCAGGCCGACGAAATCGGCCTGGCCGGAGAACGGGTTGGACTGTCCGTCCCAGTGCAGCAGGCTCACCCACAGCGCCATCAGGATGGGCAGCACCATGAACAGGCCGAGGACGAGCACCATGGGGCTGACGAACAGCCAGCCCCAGGTGCCCTCCCCGCGAAGGCCCGCGCGCCGGGCGCGAGCCTTCGCGGTCGTACCGGCCCTGCCGGGTGCGCTGTCAGGTGCGCCCGGCGTGCCGGTCGTTCGGGGGGTACCGCTCGCGCGCATCGTGCGGTTGGGCATGGGGCTCAGTTGCCCTTCGCGATGGCCTGTTCGCCGTTGCGCTGGAGGTCGGCGAGGATCTTCTTCGGGTCGGCGGTGCGCAGCGACTGCAGATCGGTGTTGAACTGGCTCAGCACCTTGTCGAAGCCGGCGATCGTCACGGGACCCTGCGCGTAGGCGCTGCCGTCCACCCAGGCCGTGGCGGCGGGCTTCTTCTCGGCGTACGTCTTGAGGGCGCTGGTCCGCGACGGCATGACGCCGAACGCGTCGGCGAAGGCGATCTGCTGCTTGGCCGACGTCAAGTACTTCACGAGGTCGACGCTCGCGTCGCGATGCGCGCTGTCCGCGGCGACGCCCCAGCAGTTGCTGAAGGCGAGGGTGCCCTTATCGGCCGGCCCCGCGGGCAGCGGTGCGACGGTGTACTTCACATCGGGGTAGTCGAGCTTCATGCCGCCTTCGAGCCAGTTGCCCTCGATGGTCATGGCGGCCTTGCCCTTGCCGAGTGCCTCCCCGCCCCAGCTGGTGTCCACCTGCTTGGCGAACTTCATCGAGCCGGACTTGAGCAGGGACTGGACGAACTCGAGCCCCTTGGCGTTCTCCGGGCTGTCGGCGGTCATCTTCTTCTGGCTCGGGTCGGTGAGCCAGCCGCCCGCCTGCTTCATGAAGACCCCGAGCCGCTGGTACTCGTCACTGGTGACCAGACCGGTGACGCCCTTGCCGGTGAGCTTGTCCGCGACGGTCTTCAGCTCCTCCCAGCTCTTCGGATAGTCCTTCTCCGTCAACCCGGCCTTCTTCCACAGGTCGGTGTTGATGACGAGACCGAGGGTGGAGGTGTCCTTCGGCAGGCAGACCAGCTTCCCGTCGTACGAGAACGAGGTCCGCAGCTGCTGGGAGAAGTCGTCGGCGTCGGATATCCGGTCGCCGTACGGGTACAGCGAGCCGCCCTTGGCGTAGTTCGCGAACTGGTCGGAGTTGACGTAGAAGACGTCCGGCGGCTTGTGCCCGGCGAAGGCCTGGGCAAGCTGCTGGTTCATGTCCTTGGCCGTCTCGACCGCGACCGAGTTGCCCGACTTCTTCTCATATGCGGCGGCGGCGGCCTTGACTGCCTGGGTCTCGGCGTCCCCCGAGGTGGCGATCAGTACCGTCAGCTTCTGCTTGCCGGCTTTGTCCTGCTCCGGCTTCTTGTCGCCGAAGCTGGATGAGCAGCCGGTGGCGGCCAGGAGCGCCGCGCAGGTGGCGAAGGCGGCAACGGCCGTACGGGTTCTCATGAGTTCCTCCAGGAGGGATGACACTTGCGGCTCAGCCGCCCGGAAAGGGCGCGCTGTGAATGGAAGGCCCGTGGAACGGGCGTTGGGGGGTGGTTCAGTCGTCCGACGCGGACGTGCTGTCACGCACGACGAGAGACGGTTCGAGAAGGACGCGTTCGGGCGGAGCGCCGACGTCCGACATCCGGGCCAGCAGCAGCCGGACGCATTCGCGGCCGACAGCCTCCAGCGGCTGGGCGACGGTGGACAGTCCGGGGGACAGGAGCGCCGCCGTGGGGGAGTCGTCGAAGCCGACGACCGCGACATCCGTGCCCGGTACGGCCCGTCGCTCGCGCAGCGCCTGGTAGCAGCCCAGCGCGAGCATGTCGCTCGCGGCGATCACGGCCGTCGCACCCGCGTCGAGGAGTGGTCCGACGGCGGCCTGCGCCGAGGCGATGTCATCGACACTCTGCGCACGCCTGCCGCGCACCGGAAGGTCGTGCCGCCGCATGGCGCGCTGCCAGCCTGCGGCGCGGTCGTCGCCGACCCCGGAGCCGCGCGGCCAGCCGAGGAACGCGATCCTGCGATGCCCCAGGCCCACCAGGTGCTCGACCGCGGCGTCGGTGCCCGAGGCGCCGTCGACATCGACCCAGTCGCCGATCTGTCGGCCGGACCACATCCGGCCGAAGGCCACGAACGGCACACGCCGCTTCTCCAGCCAGGCCTGGCGCTGGTCGCCCCGGTCGGTTCCGCTCAGCACGAAACCGTCCACGCTGTGCAGGTCGAGGAGTTCCTCGTACCCGTCCAGGCCCGCGCTGCCGGGGGGTGCGGCGAAGAGCAGGACCCGGTACCCGGCCTCGTCGGCCGTTTGGGACAGGGCGTGCAGGAACCGGTCCATGACCGGGGCCGAGATACCCGGGGCGGTGGGGCGGATTCCGTACCCGATGAGCTTGCTGGAGCGGGTGCGGAGGGTCTGCGCCGCTCGGTGCGGGCGATAGCCCAGTTCGTCGATGGTGCGCAGAACTCGGTCCAGGGTCTCCGGACGCAGCAGTTCGGGTGAATTGAGTGCGTTCGACACCGTCTGCGGAGAGACTCCGGCCCGCCGTGCGACCGTGGCCAGGGTTACCGAAGCGGCCTTGGTCGCGGGGGTGTTGGGGGAGCGGGGCATGAGAGTCTCCGGAACCGGTTGTGCGAACTGACGAGATTATTGGAGCGTTCCAAAAGCATTGTCAACGCCCTGAGGTCGTCGTTAGGGTTCTTGGAACGCTCTAATGCCTGAGAGGTTCTGCTCTGTTGGACACCACTGTCAAGACCCACGACATAACAAACTCCGAGACGGAGGCCGGCCCGTCGGTCGAGGGCCTCCAGCCGTTCCTGCACGACGCCTGTGTGACGCTGTACGCTCCGAGCTTCGCGATCTCGCACGACGACGGGCAGATCGAGGGTTCGGCCGACGGCTTCTACCACGGCGACAGCAGGGCACTTGCTCGGCTGACCGTCGCGGCGGACGGAATCGCGCTCGCCCCGGTGCGCGGAGCCTTCGAGGGAGCGGACCGTGCTGCCTTCCGCAGTGTGCTGCGCGGGCTGGGCGAGGAGACGCCGGACCCGGCAGTCACCCTGCACCGGCGTCGTCGCGTCACCCCCGGGCACCTGGAGGAGACCCTCGAAGTCGTCAACGCGGGGCGGCAGCACGTCCGTGTCTGGCTGATCGTCACCGCCGGGACGGACCTCGCCCCGATCGAGCGCGTCAAGTCCGGACACGCGCAGAGCCCGGTCACCGCCACCGCCACCGGAAGCGGACTCGACTGGTCCCGGGACGGCTTCGCCGTACGCCTCACCAGCTCCCCGGAGCCCGCCGCCGTCGACCCGGCCGCCGGACGGCTGGAGTACGACATCGCACTCGCCCCCGGCTCGTCATGGACCGCCGTACTGGACTGCGAGGCGGCGCACGATGACGGCGACCAGTTCCCCGCGCCTCCCGCGCAGAGCCTGCCCTGGCGTACACCGGCGCTGCGCAGCGCCGACCGGCGCTTCGACCACTGGCTGAGCCAGTCGGCCGCCGACCTCGACAGGTTGCGGCTGACCGACCCGGAGGAGCCGGCCGACCAGTTCCTGGCGGCCGGTGCCCCGTGGTTCCTCACCCTCTTCGGCCGCGACTCCCTGTGGGCGGCCCGCATGATGCTGCCGCTGGGCACCGAACTCGCCGCCGGCACGCTGCGCACGCTCGCCCGGCGACAAGGCGCGAAGTCCGACCCGGACACCGAGGAACAGCCCGGTAAGATCCTGCACGAAGTGCGCCGCGCCACCCAGGACTTCAACGAGAACTTCTCCCTGCCGCCCTGTTACTACGGCACGGTCGACGCCACCCCGCTCTGGATCACCCTGCTGCACGACTCCTGGCGCTGGGGCCTCGCGCCCGAGCAGGTCGAACAGCTCCTGCCGCACGCGGAGTCCGCCCTCGCCTGGATGCGTGACCACGGCGATGCGGACGGGGACGGCTTCCTGAAGTACATCGACCACACCGGGCGTGGCCTGGCCAACCAGGGCTGGAAGGACTCCGGCGACTCCATCCGGTACCGCGACGGAGGCTTCGCCGCGTCCCCGATCTCGCTCTGCGAGGTCCAGGCGTACGCGTACGAGGCGGCCCGCGGTGGCGCGGACCTGCTGCGCGCCTTCGGTCGCCCCGGCGCCGACCAGTGGGAGGAGTGGGCCGAGCGGCTGAGCGATCGCTTCCGCAAGCACTTCTGGGTGGAGGACGAGCGGGGACCGTACCCGGCCGTGGCGCTCGACCGGGACAGGAAGCCGGTCGACTCGGTCACTTCGGGCTTCGGCCATCTCTTGGGTACGGGCCTGCTCAACCATGAGGAGAGCGCCCTGCTGGCCGCCAGGCTCGGCGCGCCCGACCTCGACTCGGGCCATGGTCTGCGGACCCTGAGCAGCGATCACGTGGCCTACAACCCGTACGGCTATCACATCGGTTCCATCTGGCCGCACGACACCGCGATCGCGGTGCACGGCCTGGTCAGGGCGGGGTTCCCGGAGTCGGCCGCATCCCTGTCCGAGGGGCTGCTGACCGCGTCGGCGGCCTTCGACGCGCGGCTGCCCGAGCTGTTCGCCGGCCACGGCGCGGCGACCGACGCGCGGCCCTCGCCCTATCCGGCGTCCTGCCGACCGCAGGCCTGGGCGGCGGCCTCGTCCGTGATGATCCTCCAATCGGTGCTCGGTCTGTCCGCCGATGTCCCCGGCGGAACGCTCACGGTCGCGCCCGCGTTCGCGGAGGCGTACCGGCCGCTCAAGGTCGAGGGACTCGACGTCGCGGGTGGGCGGCTCGACATCTCCGTCGACGCGGACGGTACGGCGCACGTCGAGGCGCCGAAGGGCCTGGTGGTGAGGAGGCAGCACCTGACACCCCGCTGACGCGAGCCGAGGCGCCCGCTCCGCAGCACGACCCCGTGGAGCGGGGCGAGGATCTTGCCCCGGCCCGGACGGCCGACGCGAGCCTGCGGGGGAGAGCGGCGACAACGGCCGTACGACAGCATCGGCACAAGCGGTTCGGCTTCCGCCCCCGCGCGCGGGGGCGGGCCGGCCGGCCGAGGAGGCCGGTGCCTCGCTTCCACCTCGACGCACCCGTCCCCGCGCGCACCGCTCACCTCTTGTCGCGCGTGGAACCGCTTGCCGGGCGCAGTGCCTGACGGACCGACCACAGGACTGACACGAGCGGTACCGCCACCACCGCTCCGAGCACTCCTGCCGCGATGGCGCCGCCGATCACCGAGAGCGCGACGACGACCGGGTGCAGGCGTACGGCCCAGCTCATCACGAGCGGGTGCAGCAGATGGCCCTCGATCTGGCCGATGACCACGATCAGTACGAGGACGACGGCCGCCACGATCGGGCCCTTCGCCGCCAGAGCCACCACGGCAGCGACCGCGAGGGCGATGGGTGAGCCGATCAACGGAATGAAGGCGGCGAAGAACTCCAGCAGGGCCAGAGGCAGGGCCAGTGGCACTCCGAGTGCGAACAGGGCCAGTCCGACGAGTACGGCGTTGGTCCCCGCCACCAGGATGATGCCGTGGGTGTACCCGGTGAACGTACGCCAGGCAGCCCGGCCCACGATCGCCACCCGGGCCCGAGCCGTCCGCGGAAGCTGATCGCAGAACCAGTCCCACTGCCGGTCGCCCGAGTGAATGAAGAAGACCGAACAGAACAACGCCAGAACGAACACCGTCACCACCTCGACCAGTCGGCCCACGCCGCTGACGGCCGTGCTGATGAGGGCGGAGCGATGGCTCGACAGGAACTGCCCGATCCGGGAGTGGAGGTTGTCGAGCGTCTTCTGATTCAGCCGGAACGGCGGCCCCTCCAGCCAGTGCTCGATCCTGCCGAGACCGTCGCTGAACTCCCGTTCCAGCCCGGCGCGTTCTCCGGCGACCACCTCGCCGACGAGGGTCAGAACGCCGAGGACGAGGACGATACTGCCGAGCAGTGCCACGGCGACAGCGAGTGGCCGCGGCATCGGACGGGCCAGGAGATCCGCCACCGGGCGCAGCACCGCGGTCACGACCAGGCCGAGGAAGACGGCTACCGCCACTTCGTGGAACCGCCCCAGCGCCGAGAAGAGCGCGTACACGACGGCTCCCACCACGAGGATCCGCCAGGCGTAGGCGGCGGCCGTCTGGAGTGTGGGGTTCACGCGTGGCGTGGACCGCGGGCCGGGCGGCGCCTGTCGCGTGCCCGGGTTCAGGGCCGCGGGGCCGGTCATGCCGCGCAGCGCCCGGCGTGACGCGGTGCGGATCCGGTGCCGTCGTCCTTCGGACGGTACGCCGGGGTCCGTGTTGTCGGGCTGCGGGTGCGAGGGCTCGGGCATTCCCTGCTGGTACCAGGAGGGGCCGCGTCCTCCCTGGCTCCCGGCTCGACATGCGCAGGAAGTCACCCCTACGGGCGGAGCCACCGGCCATCCACCCGTCGCTCCTGTTCCTGACGGGCTCGTCGATCCAGCTGCCGCCGGAGTCGCGTCGGGAGGAGGCGAAGGAGCGGACGGCCTTCGGTGCTCCGGCGCACGGCTGACGGCGCGCCGGCCCACGCCGGTCACTCACGTCGACGTTCAGGTGATCCGCACCCAGCATCTGTACACGCCCCGCCGTCCTGGGCACGATGGTGTGGAGGCACCGTCAGGATGTGGTCCATTGCAACGGGGGACGAAGATGCAGTGGCCGGAGGGGCCCGCTGCCGACCCGGAACGGGCGCGCGAGCGGTACGACTCCGATGTCCAGGCGGAGCGCAGGGACTTGCGGGAGGCAGCGCGGGCAGATCTCGCTGCCGCGCATTTTGGTTCGGGGACCGTAGTCGTCGTGAGTACGGTCGTGGGCCTGCTCGCAGGCCCTGTAGCCGGTGCCCTTGTAGCCGGTGCCTTCGCCGCACTGTTTCTCATGACACTGGCGGTCATGCACCTTCGAGGCCTCGGCGGAGGGGAAGCGACTCGGCGGGCGTATCTGTTCTCCTTCGGCTGGGCGAACTGGATCTAGGGCCCTGAGCCGGGATTTCGCTTCAGATATCGCGGCAGTGGACCGGGAGCCCGCAGTCAGGAGCCCGCACAGGGTCGACCGCGGACGCCGCGGCCGCTACCGATCGCCGACGGGAATCCGTACGACGATCCGAGCGCCTGGCTGGTTGGTCTCGATGTGGGCGCTGCCATGGTGGGCGGTGACGATGTCGCGGACGATGGCCAGCCCCAGGCCGCTGCCGCCCGTGTCCCGTGCGCGCCCTTGGTCGAGTCGGGTGAAGCGCTCGAAGACGCGTTGCCGGTCGGCGGCAGGGATGCCGGGACCGTCGTCGGCCACGACCAGGTTTGCGATGCCGTCCAGGACGTAGAGGCGGATGTCGATGCGGGTGGCGGCATGGCGCAGGGCGTTGTCCAGTAGATTCCGCACCACGCGGGCGAGGGCATCCCGGTCACCGTGGACGCGCGCGGCGCTGACGGCATGCTGGTCGATGACGAGGGACGTGCGCTGGCGGGCCTCGCCCACCTCGGTGAAGACGATCTCGTCCAGGTCGACCGGGCGTTTGCGCAGGCGTGGACGGGCATCGAGGCGGGCCAGCTGCACAAGGTCGTCGACGAGCCGGGAAAGCCGATCGGTCTCCTGGAGCAGGGTGGGGGCGAGCGATCGCCAGTCAGTGGTGTCGGGACGGCTGACTGCGACCTCCAGGCGGGTGTGCAAGGTGCTCAGCGGGCTGCGCAGTTCGTGGGCGGCGTCGGCGACGAAACCGCGCTGCCGCCGGGTCGTGGCCTCCAGGCGGGCAAGCAAGTCGTTGAAGGTCTTCGCGAGCCGGCCCAGAGCGTCCTCGGCGGGGGGCACGTCGAGTCGGCGCCCCAGGTCCGATGCGGTGATCTCGGCGGTCTGGGTTCGCAGGGAGTCCACGGGGCGCAGTGCGCGTCCGGTGAGCAGCCATACGACGCCGGTGAGCAGGGCCACCGTCGATGGCACGGTGGTGGCGAGGCCGAACGTCAGCTTGGTCAGGCCGTGGTCGATGTCTTCTGTGGACATGGCGACGTACACGGTCATCGGGTTGTGATGGGTACCGGCCGGGACGGCCACAGCACGCCAGGCACTGTCATCGCCCACGGTGATGTCCTGGACGGTGCGGGCGTGCGGGGTACCGGATCCGTTCGGTGGGAAGTCGAACAACCGGGGTCTGCTGCGCAGATTCGCCGAGCTGGCCTGCACTGTTCCTTTGGCGTCGACCACTTGGACAGCGGCCTCGCCGTGGAAGGTGTCGCGCAGTACAGTGTCGCGCGGTTCGGCCTGGAGGGTTGCTGCGACGACCTGGGCGTCCTGCAGGGCGGTCTGGTCGAGCTCGTTGATGAGAGTCGCATGCAGCCACAGAACGAGCAGCACAGCGGCACCGGCCAGTCCGAACGCGATCACGAGGGCAGCAGCGACGGTCAGCCGCAGCCGCAGCGACCGGCGGGACCACCAGGCCGGGATGTCGACGCGCATCCGCAACCCTCCTCAGCTCCGTAGCCGGTACCCCGCTCCGCGGACGGTCTCTATGGTCTGGCGGTCGAACGGGGCGTCGATCTTGCGCCGCAGATAACCGACGTAGACCTCGACGATGTTGGTGTCGCCGTCGAAGTTCTCGTCCCACACGTGCGTGAGGATCTCCGTCTTGCTGACCACTTGGCCGGCACGCCGGAGCAGGAACTCCAGGAGGGTGAACTCCCGTGCGGTCAGGTCGATCTCATGGCTCCCGCGACGGCACCGCCTACGGGCGGGGTCCAGGGTCAGGTCGTTGGCCGAGAGCACCGCGGGCCGGGGTGGTGCTCCTCGGCGCAGAAGCGCCCGCAAATGGGCCACGAGTACCACGTACGAGAACGGCTTGCTCAGGTAGTCGTCGGCGCCGAGGTCCAGGGCGTCCGCCTCGTCGTACTCTCCGTCCTTCGCCGTGAGCATCAGCACGGGGGTCCACACGTTCGCTGCCCGCATCCGCTTGAGGACCTCGTACCCGGACAGGCCGGGCAGCATGATGTCCAGGACGATGACGTCGTGCGGCTCGTGCAGGGCCCGCCAGAGCCCGTCCACACCGTCATGTGCGGCTTCGACGACGAAGCCCTCCGAGGCGAGTCCGTCGGCGATCGCCGCGGCAAGTCCACGTTCGTCCTCGATGATCAGCATCCGCATGGCAGCCTCTCCATCCACCCTAGTGCCGCAACCTGCGGACTGTCCCCTGAGAAGCCGCTGAGGGTCCTCTCAGTGCCCGCGGCACACGCTGGAGGTCTCGAGCAGGTGAGGAGAGGAACGATGACAGACAGTCGAGACAGGCGTCGGGACGAGGTCCGGCGAGGCGAGCGTGATGCACGCCGGACCGACACGGCGAGAGAGCAGGCGCCGCGTGGTGACGAGCCGGGGCGCAGGGGCAGGAGGCCGGATGGCAGGGCAGGAGGCCGGATGACGGCAGTCGGTCGGCAGATGACCGGTAGAGGAACATCGCGGACGTGCGTGAGCGCCTGATCCGCACTTTCCGTCCCGTCGGCCACCCGCTCGGCGGGTGGAGCCGGAGCCACCGACTGCTCCTTGCCGACGCGCGCGGTCAGCAGCAGTGGACGGCGATCGCCGCAACGCGGCTCCTGCCCAAGGCGATGTCGGTCATCAGCCACAGTGGGGACGGGCCCCGTTCCGACGTAGTCGACGGACAACCCGCGTGTCAGACCTGTGCCGAGCCCCTCGAGGTATGCCTCCTTGCGTACCCAGGCGCGGGCGAACGCCGGGGGCCGGTTCTGCGGGCAGAGCCAAGAGCTCCAGGGCCTCCCTCGGGTGCAGCTCCGAACCGAGTGGGCACCGCGGTCATCTCTCCATCACCGTGTTCACGAGGTCCAGCGCGAGATCCCGGGTGTGGTGGATCGGGAGGCGGTTGTCGGTGTACCAGTCGTCGCCGGCCTCCGGGTGCGGTCCGGTGACCCCTACGCGGCCGGCGCCGAACCGGGTGACGACCGCGGCGGTCGCGCCGTTGGTGTAGGTGGCCAGGACGGTCGCGTCCGCGTCCGCGTCGAGCGCGAAGTACGGTCCGTCCTGGAAGAAGACGGTGCGGGGCCGTCCCCGCCACACCACCCCGACCAGGGTGTTGCCGGTGTCGTGGACCGTGCACCCCGGCGAGCGGATGTACTGGTCGGTGTCGCCGGGCAGCAGAGCGAATCCTGGGGTGGCCCCTGCCAGATAGGCGCCCAGGCAGAAGCCCAGGTAGCGTCCGCCGCCATGGACGAAGTCACGGATCGCCTCACGTTGCCGCCTCAGCTTCCGGTAGGCGGGCCGGAGCGACATGCCGCCCGGCTGGGCATACACAAGGGCCCCGGACAGCGAACCGGCCGACAACTTCAGGGCCTCGCGCGGACCGGTGAAGCGGACGTCCAGTTCCCACGGGCCGGCGGCGAGCAGGTCCGCGACCGCCTCCGGGCAACCGGGCAGCGATGCCGGGCCGCGGTAGACGAGCGCGAGCGGGCGGGGTCCGGGCTTCCCGGCCTGAATCATGGCTTCCTCCTTGCTGCCAGTGGTCATGCGTCGGGCACCGCAGTCGGCTGCGATGAGTCCCCTCGAACCGGTCGGGGAGGGCTCGTCGTTCCTTCGGCGGGGAGCCCTCGCCAACTCGTCCCCGGCGGCAGGTGTTCCCCCTTCATGACCAGGGACAACGCCCCGAGTCCGACACGCTCGCCCACCACCGCGTCGTACAGCACGATGGCCCGGGTGCCGATATCCGCACCGGACCGGACAGTCACCGTCGACATCTTCATGACACGGTCTTCGAACAAATGCGTCTGCAGTGAGACGTTCATGCCGACCGCTACGTCGTCGCCCACCTCCACCAGGTCGAATTCGGTGAGAAAGGTGGTGCCGATCCAGGTGCGCCGGCCGATGTGGGCACCGAACATGCGGAGTACCACCGGCAGGAACGGTGTCCCCACCAGCAGACCCACCCCCGCCGGGACCGCGGCCCCCTCGAAAAGGCCGGTGATGAACTCCGTACGCCGTACGAACAAGCTCCACAGTGGCTCGATACGCGGCCGGTACCTTCCGACGACGGCAAACTTGGCCACCATGCAGTAGGCGATGACCGTGAGCGCCGCGCCCATGGCCAGGAAGGGCGACACCAGCACCAGGACCAGTGGGCCGACGCCACGGGCAAGGCCGGACAGAGCCAGCAGGTACAGGTAGGCACTGGTCGCCAGGAGCGACGCGGGCATGGTGACGCGGAAGAACTCGATACCCAGACGAGCGAGCACCGCCCTGCGGGTCGGGCGGTACGTCAGCTCCTCAGGGTACGAACCGCTGCTCTGGCGCACCGGCAGCCGCAACGCCGGGGAGCCGAGCCACGTAGTCCCGTCGGGCACACCGTCGGGCGGCGGGACCGTACCCACGCCGACCAGGGAGTTCGGACCGAGCTCCGTGCCGGCCGCCACCAGCGCCGCATTACCGACGAACGCGCGGCTGCCCACCGTGGTGGGTCCCATGGCCACCTGGCCGGCCGCGAAGACGGCGGAGCCGATGCTCGCCATGTCCGCGACGAAGCTCCTTTCCTTGAGGGTCAGCAGGCCCGGCTCGACGTGCGAGGCGGTGGAAACCTCGGCACCCCGGCCCACGCGCGCGCCGAGCAGCCGCAGCCACGGCACGGTATAGAGGGTGGCGTAGAGGGCGTTGGTGAAAATGAGGCTGTACTCCAGCAACTTGTCCACGAACCACTTGCGCACGCCGAGCGAGGAGCGCGCCGAGTGGATGCCCACCGGCACCCCGGGCCGGACCAGGCGCCTGCCGACGGCCACCACCAGACACACCGTACCCACGAAGACCGGGCCGGACAGTGCGGTGGCCACCAGCCCGGAGCCCGCACCCCAGCGCAGCCACGCGAACCAGAACAACGCGATGCCGGGCAGGACCATCAGCAGAGGAGCCAGTTCCAGGAAAACCAGGCCGAGCAGCGCCGCGGACAGATGTCGTGGCCGCCAGCGATGTGCAACGCCGCGTGTGCGCAGCATCGTCTCGACGACCGGAGTGAGAGCCTCGACCCGGCGCGCCGGTGATCCGGCCCAGCGCGCTCCACCCGCCATCGACTCGTCCTGGCCGATCACGGACTGCTCACCGAGCCCGGAGTCCGGCCCCATGCACGCACCGGGTTCAAGTACCGCGTTGGCACCGACGAAGGCCCGCTCACCAACCGTGATCGGCGCGACGGTGACCCGTCCGTCCGCGACCTTCCAGGGCCGCAGTGAAACGCCGTAGCCGACCGCCGCGTCGCTGCCGATCGTCAGCAGAGCCGGCAGACCGATCAGGCCGGTGGCGATCGTGGTGCGGGCTCCGACGCGTGCACCGAGCAGCCGAAGGTAGGGAGCCATCATGGGGGAGCCGCTGAGTACCCGCAGCGGACTGATCTCCACCAGCAGGTTCAGCGCCCACAGACGCAGATAGGTCGGCCCCCACAGTGGGTAGCGGCCAGGTGCGATGCCCTTCCCCAGCAGGCGCGCCAGGGCAGGAGGAAGGATCCAGCGCACCGCCAGGTATCCGGCGAGGACGGCGATCGTCGGCTGCACGACCTCCCCGCCCGAGACCTGGCCGTGGTGTGCGGCGTACGAGAGGGCCACAGGCAACGCCAACAGCAGGAGCACGACGTAGATGACCCCCGCCTGGGCCAGTCCGGCGAGCGCGATCCGGCCGCGGCTGTGGCGGATGAACGAGCGGGGCGGGCCGGCGGTGCCCACGGTGGCCGCCGAGGCGCGTATCCGCTCTGCGAACCCCCGCACGGTCGGGTACTCGTACAGGTCACGCAGAGTCGGCCCGGTTCCCCTGCCACGGCCGCGCAACAGCGATACGGCCTGGGCAGCGAGCAACGAGTGGCCGCCGAGATCGGTGAAGAAGTTCGCCTCGGCCGACAACTCGTCGGGAGCGAGGCCGAGCACCTGGGCCCAGGCGTCCCGCACCCGCGTCTCCGACTCACCACGGGCGGGCACCATGCGGCCGGTCCCCATGAGCCGGCGGCCCGGAGGGGGTAGCAGCCGCCGGTCGACCTTGCCGCTCGGCATAGCGGGAAGGCGGTCGAGGATGTCCAGGAACGACGGCACCATGTACGCGGGCAGAGTACGTTGCAGGTGCTCGTGCAGGCGGCCGACGAGGTCGCCGTCGGAGGCCGCGTCCGGCTCGGGAGTATCTGTGGCACGTACGACGTACGCGGCGAGCACCTTGCCGCTCCCCGTCTCGCTGTGCCCGGCCGGGTCCAGGTCGTCCCGGGTCTGCGGAGTCCTGCCCGTGTCCGGCGCGGGGACGAGCGCGGTGACGGCTTGGGCTACGCCGGGGTCCTCCAGCAGCACGTTGTCGATCTCACCGAGTGCCACCCGGTAA
Source organism: Streptomyces sp. NPDC057543 (assembly GCF_042801895.1). Classification (NCBI taxonomy): domain Bacteria; kingdom Bacillati; phylum Actinomycetota; class Actinomycetes; order Kitasatosporales; family Streptomycetaceae; genus Streptomyces; species Streptomyces sp. NPDC057543. The sequence continues at coordinate 15,890 of NZ_JBHVFF010000093.1, forward strand.
CCCCGGATCTTCACCTCGGCGTCGGCCCGGCCCAGGTACTCGATCTCCCCGTCGACGGTCATCCGGCCGAGGTCACCGGTGCGGTAGAGCCGGCCGCTCCGGGGACCCAGCGGGTGCTCGATGAAACGGTCGGCGGTCAGGTCCGGCCGGCCCACGTAACCGCGGGCCAGGCCGGGACCGCCCAGGCATATCTCGCCGGTCGAACCGTGGGGCACGGGCCGCCGCTGTTCGTCGAGAAGCACCACCGAGTACGTCGGCAGAGGCCGTCCGATGGTGACGGGCCGGTCTGCCCGCATTTCCTGCCAGGTCGCCGTGACGGTGGCCTCTGTCGGTCCGTACGTGTTGAGGATGCGGCGTCCCGGCCTGCTCCACCGGCCGACGAGACTCTGCGGGCACGCCTCGCCACCCACGACGACACTGCGGACCCGCGGCAGCTCGCGCGGGATCGTCGCCAGCAGCGTCGGTACGCAGTACAGCACGGTTACGCGATGTGTCTCCAGGAAGTCGGCGAGCTCGTCACCGAGCCGCGCGGGACCGCTCGGCCCGGCGACGAGCGTGGCGCCTGCCGTCCAGGTCGGCCAGATCTCCTCGATGGAGAAGTCGAACGAGATGGTCATGCCCTGGAACACCCGGTCATCGGGGCGTACGGCGTACACGGGAGTCACGACACCGAGGAAGTTGCAAATGCTTGATTGGGCGATCTCCACGCCCTTGGGCCTGCCGCTGGAGCCCGAGGTGTACATGATGTAGGCGGTGGGATCGCTCTCGTACCGGCCCGCAGCGGACATGTCGGCAGCCGGCCGCGTCGTGGGAAGGCAAGCGACTTCACTCGCCCAGGCGTCGGTACGGATCACCCGGCACCCTCCCGGCTCCTCCGTCTCCGCATGCCCGGCGCGCGGGATCAAATCGCCCGTGGTCAGCAGCACCTCGGCGCCCGAGTCGCCCAGGATGTACGCGATGCGTTCGGGCGGGGACGCAGGGTCGAGCGGCACGAACGCCGCCCCGGCCTTGCACACGCCCAGGAGCGACACGTACATGTCCACGGACCGCGGCAGCAGGACAGCCACCCGAGTACCCGTACCGACGCCCACACTGCGCAGGTAGTGGGCCACCTGGTTGGCCCGTGCGTCGAGATCGGCGTACGTCAGATGCTGCTCATCGCATTCCAGAGCGACGGCCCAGGGTGTGCGGTCACAGGAGTCCTGAAAGAAGTGGTGCAGCCGACGGGCCGTGTTCGTCGCGCTCGGGTCGGTGAAGGATGAAGCCGGAACGACAGGCGGCTCCACGGTGTGCGAGGCCATGAGGAAACCTCCTCCTCAGGTCCGGGTACTGTTCCAGCCTGTACGGAGCCGGCTGAGAGGAGGCTGAGACAGACCCTCACCTGATCGGTCCGTGGCCTCTGGCGCGCACCGCATGAGGGGTGCTCTGATCAGTCCATGGCAAGAATGGGCTGCGCGACGCGGAACCACATCGACCTGTGGAACGAACGATTTCTGCGGGAGGGCCCGGTTGTGATCAGCTTCGGCACCGTGCTCCGTGGTTCTCTGCTCCCCGCCATCGTCTGGCTGGGCGTGCTTGTCCTCGTGTGTGTCATCTACAGCCCCGTAGTGGCTGTGGTCATCGGGGGACTCTTCGTGCTTCTGTTCCTCGCAGGCTTTGTGTTCCGAAGAAGAGCTGGGCATTCCGTCACGTGCAGCTTCTACGGTGCGGTGGGCGGCGTGCTCGACAAGTCGATGCTGGGGTTCTGAGCCGTTTCAACCGTTCACCTGGTCCGTCGACGCGGTGGACACCGTGCGACTCACCCGCCCCTGCTCGGCCGCGATCCGTGCGAGGAGCTCGTCGGCACGTCCGACACCTACGGGGCGGGTGACTACGCCTGCCTGCATCAGGGCGTCCACGGCGACATCGTGTTTTCGCTCCGGTTTGCGATCACGCTGAACCAACCGGGCGAGGACTTCACGGACGGGGCCGGCCGGAGCGCGGCAAGAACGGCTGTTGCCGGCACGCCGCCGGAACTGTCGAACCCGGGCGGCGAAACACCTTGGGGCTCATCTTCCACGACGCCCGTCTAAACCGTCCGCCAGGTTCCGGCACGCCGTGCGGGGGCACGTGAGCGCGGCGAAATGCGCCGTCCGAAATCCGCCGGATTACGTCCCGCGAATGCCGCAGATTTGTAGATGGGTCGGTGAAAACCGGTGGAAGGAAGGCGCGATGACGCTCTGCACGACCATGGACGGCCCCTGGGATGAACTGCTGCTGATCGTCCGGCCGTGTGACCGCGTGATCGGCGCGGACGACTCCCTGACCGGCTACGCAGGAGGGCTGGAGCGCAAGCAGCAACTGCTGCGCCACGAAGGAGTCGCCGAGAGCGTCGTCCAGGCGGCCGCTTGACCGGCGCCGTCGCGCCCCGTGCCACTTCCGCCGGGCCGCGGCGACGCCACCGACCCTGCCTGTCGCCAACCGCACACCGAGGGACCAGACCCGTGAACGACACAACACGACCGGCCGGAACCGTGAGCGACCTGGTCGACGCCACCGACTGGGCCGCGCTCACCGAAGAGATCGACGAATACGGCAGCGCGCCGACCGGGCGGCTCCTCACCCCCGACCGGTGCCGCGAGCTCGCCGGGCTGTACGACGAGACCGATCGCTTCCGCTCCACCATCGACATGGCCCGCCACCGATTCGGTTCCGGGTACTACCGCTACTTCACCCACGATCTGCCCGAAGTGGTCCGGGAGTTGCGCGAGGCGTTCTACCCGCACCTGCTGCCGATCGCCCGTGCCTGGGCCGACAGGTTGGGTAAATCCGCCCCGTGGCCGGACGAGTTGGAGGAATGGCTCGGCATGTGTCACGAGGCCGGGCAGTCCAAGTCCGCCCAGATCCTGCTGCGTTACGGTGCCGGGGACTGGAACGCCCTGCACCGCGACGTCTTCGGCGACATGCTCTTCCCGCTCCAGGTCGTCATCGGACTCGACGTGCCGGGCACCGACTACACCGGGGGTGAATTCCTCATGACCGAGCAGCGCCCCCGCGCCCAGTCCCGGGGGTCGGCCACCGTCCTTCTCCAAGGACACGGGCTGGTCTTCACCACCCGCGACCGGCCGGTCGCCTCCAGGCGCGGCTGGTCGACCGCGCCCATGCGGCACGGGGTCGGCACCGTCCGCTCCGGCCGGCGCCGCACCCTCGGCCTCGTCTTCCACGACGCCAAATGAACGACCGCACCCATGCCGGCCAAGAAGACGGCCGGCGCACCCGCGCACTGCCGCCCCTGGCGGTGAGAGAGCCCCGAGGACACCTGATGAGCCTGATCAAAGATGCTGCACGGAGCAGATCACCCAAGCTCCGCAAGGCTGTCGCCGACAGTCCGGCACCGGATGCCCACACGGACGCGGAGCTGGCCGCATTGATCGGCCTGCTGACCGCGCCCCGCTCGCGTATCCGGTCCGTTGCCGTCGGGCATGGGCGCGATGCCGACTCACGTACCACCGCCCAGGCGTTCGTGCGTGCATGGCAGTCCCTGCCGCGGGATGTGCTCGCTGTTGTCGACTGGCCCGAGGACGCCGCCTCGTGGCTCCGTCCCGCTCGGCGGCTGACGGCCCAGGCCCCGGATGCGTGGGTGCTGGCCGGTGCGCCGCTCGGAGTGGCCCAGCTCGTGCGGCGCCTGCGTCATTCCACCGACTGGGATCCGGCCCGCACCTTCGGTTTCGCCTCGCTCGCCACCCCGCGGCTCGTCGAGCTCGCCGGTGGGGACACCGTCCACGGTCTGCGCGGCGCGTGTGCCGCCGGTGGCACCTGGGACATGCGGCACGGCTGGATCACCTGGGGTGTCGTCCCGGAGCCGCATCAGAGCGAGCCTTTCGCGTGACGGACGGCGGCTTCGGCCATTCCTGTGATCAGCAGCCGGCGGCCGTCCTCATCGCCGGACCCGCCGGCTGAAGCGGACCGTCGACGCTTCGAGACCACGCCAGTAACATCGCGCCCCTGCCCCGCTGTTGCATTCAGGTGCTGTTGACGGGTGAGCCCATCAGCACCGTGTCAGGGAGAACGCCATGTTGAACCTCTTTGATGACCTGTCCACACCGCTGGTGGCCGATGCCTGCCTTCGCGTCGATGTGCCACTGCGTGCCGCGCCACCCGGTATCGGAGCGCTGATCTCCGGACACCGGATCGCGGGCCGGGCACTTCCGGTGCGGCACTACGGAAGCGTGGACGTGTTCCTGGAGGCTTACGGCGGCGCCGAGCAGGGTGATGTGCTGGTCATCGACAACGGTGGCCGGCCGGACGAGGCATGCGTCGGAGATCTCGCGGTGCTGGAGGCCGAGGCGGCGGGCGTGGCGGCCCTCGTGGTGTGGGGGCTGCACCGCGACTCACCGGAGTTGGTGGAGATCGGCCTTCCTGTCTTCAGCTACGGCAACTACCCACTGGGCCCCGTCCGGTTGGACGAGCGGGAATCCGAGGCCCTCACCACGGCACGGTTCGGCCCGCACCTGGTGAGCGGGGACGACTTCGTCCTCGGCGACGAGGACGGCGTGCTGTTCGTCCCGGCCGCACACATCGAAGAAGTGCTGACGACCGCGCACACGATCCGGCAGACGGAGCGTGAACAGGCCCGCAGGATCAGGGCGGGCGAGACACTGCGCAAGCAGACGTCCTTCGACGGCTATCTGGCACAGCGATCGGCCGATCCGTCGTACACCTTCCGGCAGCATCTCCGGCGGACCGGTGGGGCCATCGAGGAGTAGGCCCCGGTCCGACGGGCCTCACGAACCGGTCCGCGGGTGCGCCGGTGGCCGGCCCGGGTGACGGGATTCAGGCCACCGGCGCTGATGGGGAGAGCCGGGGGAAGCGGTGTCTCCGGCAGAGGCCCCCGCGTCGGGTCACATGGTGCGGTCGACGAGGAACGGGAGAAGCGTGACGATTTCACCGAGTGCGGCCGGGGCCAGCGGGACGTTCTCCAGGCTGCGCCGAGCGCTGTCGAGGTGCTGATGCGCCTCGGCCAGTGTCGCCGAACGCCCGCCGGCTTCCTCGACGAGATCGGCCGCCCGCCGCGCGGTGGTGCCGTCGAGCGGACCGTCGGCGCCGAGCAGTGCGGCGAGGCGCCGGGCAGCGGGGTGGTCCGTGGCCAAGGCCGCGAGGACGGGGTACGTCTTCTTCAGCCGGCGCAGATCACTGTGGACGGGCTTGCCCGTGGCCTGCGGATCTCCCCAGATGCCCAGGAGGTCGTCCACGGACTGGAATGCCACCCCGAGGTGCCGGCCGGCCGTGGTGAGGGCGTCGACGGTCGTGGCAGGGGCTCCGGCGAGCACCCCGCCCAGGCCCGCCGCGCAGCCGAGGAGCGCGCCGGTCTTGTGCTCGGCCATCCACCGGTACTCGTGCGGCCGCACCGCTTTTGGCCCGGTCCAGGGCCGGGACTCGAAGAGCAGGTCCTCGGCCTGACCGCGGACCAGATCGGTCAGTGTGCCGGCGAGAAGCCGGACCGCTGCCGCACCGTGCACGCCGGGAGCGTCGGCCAGCGTCTGTACGGCCAGGGCGAAGAGCGCGTCGCCCGCGAGGATCGCGGGGCCGGTCCCGTACACCTTCCACGCGGTGGCGCGCTGTCTGCGGGTCTCGTCGCCATCCATGATGTCGTCGTGCAGGAGGGAGAAGACATGGATCAGCTCGACGGCGACGGCGCCGACGACGGCATCCTCCGCGGGGGCGCCGGCGGCCTCGGCGCCGAGCAGCGTGAGGGCCTGACGCACCCCTTTGCCCTGTGAGCCAGTGGAGGGGCCACCGTCCGCCGTGCCCCACCCGAGGGAGAACGCGGCCATCTCCGCGTGCCACGGGTGCAGGCGCTGCACGGCCTGTGCGAGCGCCGGGCGTACGAGGTCGCGGCAGCGGGCGAGAATCTGCGGTGCCGTGGCCCGCTGGGCTACCGGCGGCGGTGTCATCGTCGTCCACTTTCCTCGTCGGCCGCGCCACCGGCCTGCGTCACGCCGAGTTCGGCGTACGCCTTGTCCACCATGTCCCGGGCGTTGAGCAGGCCGATCCGGCTGAGTGTGCGGCGCAGTTCGTCCAGATCGGTGGCGGTCTCGTTCCGGTCGCGGCCGAGCCGGGCGAGCGACTTGACGAGACCGAGCCGGGCCAGCGCCTCACCCCGGGGTTCGGCCATGGCACGGAACTCGGCGAGCGCCTCCTCGTAGACCTGGCGCGCCGCCTCGTAACGGCGGGCGCGGAAGAGCACATTGGCGCGCATCTTGTGGTTGTACGCGAGCGCACTGGACAACTTCATCTCACGGCAGGTGAGTTCGGCTTCCGTGAGCAGGGTCAGGGCCCGCTCCGGATCGTCGTCCCGCAGGGAAATGATGTCGGCCATGCCGCGCAGGGCCCACGCGCGGCCACGCCGGTCGTCCGCGTTCCCGGCCAGCTCGGCGGCCTCCTCGAACATGGCCAGGGCGCTGTCGAGTGATCCGGTGTTGCGGTGGATCTGTGCGATGCCTTCCAGCGCCCACACGGTGTGGCGCGCCTCGCCACGGGCGCGCGCCTCGGCGAGCAGTTGTTCGTGCAGGACCGCGACCTTCTGGTAGTCGCCCTGTATTCGCCCGGTCTCCGCAAGGCCGGCGAGAGAGTAGCCACGGGCGACGATGTCCCCGCCACGCTTCCCCATGTCGGCAGCCAACCCCAACAGGCGGAAGGCGAGGCGGAGTTCGCCGCGCTGACGGGCAAGGGTCCCGCCGCTCCACAGCGCCCACGCCATCGCCCCCGGGTCACCGGCTGAGCGGGCAGCCCGGTAACTGGCCTTCCACGCCCGGTCGGCCTCCTTCACGTTGCCGAGTCTGCGATGCGCCTCGGCGACCGCGAGCCCGCACCGCGCCACTTCGCGCTGCGAGCCGGAGAGCTCGGCCTCCCTCAAATGACGTACTCCTTCTGCCAGTACATCCGTGAGAGAGGAGTTCACCGACATCTTGGTGAGGGCGCCTTGGTACTCGGGCGCCAGTGCCTTGCTGTGCATGGGAGCCTTTCGCGTGCGGCCGAGCGGCACCAGGGCAACTATGCATGTGGTGTATACACGGAGTGCATAGTTGCCCGGTGATCTGACCCGGGCGCTCGTGGGGGGTCGGACGTGGCTTGTCACTTGCGGCGAACCGCCTTGCTGTGGATCAAGACGGCAGTCGCGTGTCCGAGGTTGCTCCGCGATCCGCAGAAGTCGACATCGGGGGACTGTGGGGGCATCGGAACCGGCTGCTGCTTCGCCGCTCGTTCGTTCTGGCAAGTCGCTTGCCCGTTCCGGTGATGCGTCGGCATCCGGCCGAAGCTGAAGGGTGGCACCCGCCCGTATGCCGGGCTCCAGGCGAGGCCCGTGGACGCGAACGGGAATCACGTGCTCCAGGCGATCTTCGGTTCCTTCAATGCCGGCGTCAGGACCACGGACGACCGCTGTTCCTACGGGGCGGACGACGGCACGGGAGTGAGTTGCGCCGTCTGTTTTGCGGCCGGAAACCGGACCACGTAGTTGAATCCGGCACCATCTTGGCTCGGTTCCATTGGCTCGGTTCCACGGGCGGGGCGCAACGGACAGCGTGCGGTGCGGGATGCCTCGTGAAGCGGCTCCGACACCTTCTGGCTAAGCTCGATCAGGGGTCGAATACCAGATCGATGGAGGCTCCCATGACGACCCTCGAACCCCGCGATGTGACCCCTCGCCTCGCCACCGGCGCGTTCATCCTGAATTCCGGCCTGGGCAAGCTGAAGGCGGACGAAGAGACGGCCCATGGCGTGCACGGCATGGCCTGTATCGCCTACCCGTTCCTCGAGAAGATCGAAGCCAAGCGATTCACCCGGCTGCTCGCGCTGACGGAGATCACGGTCGGCGGAGCCCTGCTCGCCCCCTTCGTACCGACCCGACTGGCCGGACTGGCGCTGACCGGGTTCTCCGGCGGCCTGCTCGGTCTCTACCTCCGGGTGCCAGGGATGCGGGAGTCCGGCAGCCTGCGGCCCACCCAGAACGGCATCCCGTTGGCCAAGGACTCCTGGATGCTGGGCATCGGACTCGGACTTCTGGCCGCGGATGTCCGCTGGCCGGGCGGGCGCGCGTCCCGGTGTCCCTGGCGGCGGTGCCGAGGATGAGGGCAGCACCGGCGTCGCGGCGCGAGCGGGATGCGCCGGTGCTGTGCCCGGTGAAGGCTCGTGTCGGTCGCATTCTGACTACTCTGGGGGTGGGAAGCCGAGCCCGTCCGTCGTCGGCCACCCGGGACGCCGGGCCGAGGAATGCCCCTCCGTCGGGGGTTACGCCAGGTAGCCACCCGGAGCGCGGTGTCCCGGAAGGCCTGGTTCCGTGGCGGGGTCCGCTCCGCCCACAGATCCAAGGAGTGATCATGAGCGAGTCAGAGGAATACCGCGGTCGCGTAAGGGAGATGCGCGCCAAGGCGAAGGACCTCAAGGACGCAGCCGAGCGCACCTCCGACCCCAAGGAACGCCAGCGCCTGAAGGAGAAGGCCCGCAGGATCGAAGCGGAGAGCGATCAGGTCAGCGGCATGGCGAGCGGCGACATCTACCCCATGGAATAGCCGGCCGCCGGAGTAGCCGGCCCTGAAGTGGCCGGCCCCTGGAGGCGTCGGCGCCGGGCGGTGACCGAAGGCCGCCCCGAGCGCCCTGACGCGATGGGCGCACGGCCGTCGTGGGCCCCTGGGCGGTGCCGCACTACCGCTCAGGGGCCGTGCTCGTCGGTTCCGTGACGGGCCGGGGGAATCCTGGCGCGGGCCGGGCGTTTAACAAGGGTGTGAGTTCTGTGATCGCGTCCACCCGGTTTTCCGTGCTCGACCGTTCCCGCACCCGTGAGGGGCACGACGGCCCGGAGGCGCTGCGTGACACCGTGCGCCTCGCCCAGGAGGCCGAGGCGCTCGGGTACCACCGGTTCTGGGTGTCCGAGCACCACAGTGTGCCGGGCGTCGCCGGTTCGGCGCCGACTGTGCTGGCCGCGGCCGTCGCGGCGGCGACATCCACCATCCGGGCCGGCACGGGCGGCGTGATGCTCCCCAACCATCAACCGCTGGTGGTGGCTGAGCAGTTCGGGGTCCTGGAGTCCCTCTTTCCCGGACGGATCGACATGGGAGTCGGGCGTTCGGTGGGCTTCACCGACGGCATTCGCAGGGCGCTCGGCCGGGACAAGTCGGCCGCTGAGGACTTCGCCGGGCAACTCACCGAGCTGCTCGGCTGGCTGGACGGCACGCAGCGCGCCCACCCGCAGGTGCATGCCCGCCCCGCCGATGGCCTGCGCATACCCCCGTTCGTGCTGGCCACCGGCGAGGGGGCCGGTATCGCGGCGAAGGTTGGGCTGCCGCTGGTCGTGGGAGACCTCCGCGGCCGGGAGAAGCTGCTGCGAGCCGTCGACCGTTACCGCCGGGATTTTCGCCCCTCGTCCTGGGCCCCGCACCCCTATGTGGTTGTGGCGGGCACGATCGCGGTCGCGGGGAGCGCGGAGGAGGCGCGTCGCATCCTGATACCGGAGGCGTGGTCCCTGGCGTACTCCCGGACCCATGGAGTCTTCCCGCCGCTCGCCCCCGCCGAGCGGGTCGAGGCGCTGACCATGACGGAGAAGGAGCGCGGGTTCTACGAGAGCGGACTGCGCGGTCACCTTTATGGCACGGAGGACCAGGTGGTCACCGCGCTCGAAACGGCCCTCGAAGAGACCGGCGCGGACGAGGTGCTCGTCACCACCAGCACCTATGACCGCGCGGCTCTGACGGATTCCTTGCGCCGACTGGCCCGGATCGCGGAGCTGACCAGCTGAGCACGCGCCCCCGGCGGGGGCGTACCCGGCCATACCCCGGCCTCGGTCCGGCCCCGCGGACGCCGCCAGGCCGCCCCCGCTGCTGCCGAGTCGCTCTGCGGGGCACAGCCCGCCGGGTCACGCTCGTGATCGGCCCGCACCGCTGCGTGAACGGCCTGTGGAGCCAAGGCACTTCGAGACCATCTCAACTGGCTTGATCAGCAGGCTGTCTGACGTGATGGCGTGATGAGGCGTCTGGTTACGGACAGGTTGTGGGACGTGTTCCAGCGGGCGGTTCCGGCTGGTTTTCCCGCCTCCGACAGCGCGGGCAGCGCGTCGGGTTGGCGTGGCGGCCCATGAGCGCCGCAGCAATCATCACTGTCGGGCCGGCATGTGCCGGGTACCTCGTGACCTGCCTGAACAGTCTTCGGCTGACGCAACGCCAGGAGCGGCCGGCTCGGGTCGACCGGCAACTGAGCGAGTTCTGCGGACCCCTCCTCGCGCTGACCGAAATCAACAGCCGGGTGTACCACGCTCAAGCAAGAACGAGCTGCTCTGCTCGGACGCCGTAAACGCCGCGACTGACCGATTGAGATCACCTTTACTCAATCCGAAACGATCAGTTGGGCCCGATTGGCAAGCTCGTCCTGGTCCGGAAACGGACAGTGCCGAGCGCGGCGCGTGTCGATCGCGGGTGAGGGACGGGAGAGCGGACATGGTGAGGTCATGAACAGCGTTGACCTTTTGACGGACGCGTTCACCCGCGTCCAGGAGACGGTGCACTCGGCGGTCGAAGGACTGTCACCCACCGACCTCCATGCTCGCCTCGATGGCGGAGCGAACACGATCGCCTGGCTCGTGTGGCACCTCACCCGGATCCAGGACGACCACGTCTCGGATGCGGCCGGTATCGAGCAGGTCTGGTTCACCCGGGACTGGGCCTCCCGTTTCGATCTGCCCTTCGAGAAGAACGCCACCGGGTACGGGCACAGCGATGCGGACGTCGCGGCGGTGCAGGTGGGGTCGCCGGAACTGCTGCTCGGCTACTACGACGACGTCCATGAACAGACCCTCGATTTCATCAGCGGGCTCGACGGCAGGGCTCTGAACCGCGTCGTCGACGAGGCATGGTCGCCGCCGGTCACCCTCGGGGTCCGTCTGATCAGCGTCATCTCGGACGACCTGCAGCACGCCGGCCAGGCGGCCTTCGTCCGGGGCGTGCTCGAACGCCGTTAGAACTCCGCCCGAGCGAGGGACCGTTGCGCGCTCGGGGAGCGTCGGCGCGCTCCGGCGCATGTTCCGCCCCCTGGACCTCCGGGCGCCGAGGTCATGAAC
>NZ_JBHVFF010000094.1:0-26926 GCF_042801895.1 Streptomyces sp. NPDC057543
GGCCCATTTCCACCGGCCGGTACAGCGTCTCCGCTCGAAACGCCGACCCGCCAGGGGTCTGTGGTTACGACCTCGCCCGCGATTGTCAGTGGTGTCGCGGTGTCCGGGGACCTTCGCCTCCGGCGTTGTCGTCAGTCGCCGACGCTCCGCGTCGACTCCCTCCTCCGCCTTGGATTCGAAGGCGCCGGACACCGCTCCTTCTCCCACTGCCAACCGTGGGCGAGGGCGTTACTCGCCGGGGTGGGCGAGCTCGATGTCGTGGCCGTCGACCCCGCGACCGGCCACGGTCAGTGCGCCGGCCACCGGCGGGTAGCCGGTCGCGATGACCGAGTACTCGCCCGCGTCCAGGTCGGTGAAGGCGTACGCCCCGTCCTCCCCGGTCGTCGAGGTGGCGACCACATTGCCCGCCGCGTCGACGAGTGTGACCCGCGCGTCCGGCAGCGGCCGCCGGCCGGAACCGGCCCGCACGACACCCTGCACCAGCGCACCGGACTGCAGTGCGACCTCGATCCGGGTGACGCCCTGGCCGCCGATCTCCACCGGCAGCGCCAGCGGACGGAACCCGGCGGCGTTCACCGCGACGGTCACCGAACCGGGGACCAGCTCGCCGAAGGTGAACTCGCCCGTCTCACCGGACGTGCCGGAGGCCAGCACGTCGCCGCGCACATCGGTCACGATGACCATGGCACCCTCGACGGGCGCGGCGGTCTCGGCGGTCCGCACGATCCCGGCCAGGCCGCTCGTACCGGAGAGCAGGATGTCGTACGAGAGCGGCTCGTCACCGACGACCACGGTGGACGCCTGCGGCTGGAAGCCGTCGGCGGACGCGATCAGGACGTAGGAGCCGGAGCCCGGCGCGTCCACACCGTAGCTGCCGTCGGCCTGGGCGACGGAGCGCCCCAGCTGCCGACCGGCCAGCGAGATCAGCGTGACGGCGGCCCGGGCCACGGGCGCACCCTCGGCGCCGCGCACCACACCGTGCACGGCCGTGCCCTGCAGGGTGGTGACGGGGGCTTCCAGGGTGGCGACCGACGCGGCCGGGGACACCACCGGGGAGGACGGAACGGTGGCCGGAGCCTCGACCGCCTCCGCGACGGGGACCTCGGCCGTGGCCGGGGCGTCGTTGGCGGCGTTCGTCTTCAGCGCGACCTCCTTGATGAAGATGGTGATCAGGAAGGCGACCAACGCGGCCGGGGCGGCGTACAGGAACACATCGCCGACACCGTGCCCGTAGGCGCTCTCCACGACCGAACGGAACGGTTCGGGCAGTGCGTGCACGTCGGGGATGCCCCCGCCGCCGGTGCCACCGTGGCCCATGGCCTCGCCCTTGGGGCCGAGCTCCGCGAGACCGTCCTTGACGTAGTGGGTGACGCGGTTCGCCATGACGGCGCCCAGCGCCGAGACGCCGATCGCACCGCCGAGGGAACGGAAGAAGGTGACGACGGAGCTGGCCGAGCCGAGGTCGGACGGAGCGACCTGGTTCTGCGTGGCGAGCACCAGGTTCTGCATCATCATGCCGATGCCGAGGCCCATGACGGCCATGAAGACCGCGATGTGCCAGTACGTGGTGTCGTACCGGATGGTGCCCAGCAGTCCGAGCCCGGCGGTGACCAGGAAGCCACCGGTGACCAGCCAGGCCTTCCAGCGGCCCGTCCTGGTGATGACCTGGCCGGAGACGGTCGAGGAGATGAAAAGACCCGCGATCATCGGGATCGTCATGACACCGGACATCGTCGGCGACTTGCCGCGCGCCAGCTGGAAGTACTGGCTGAAGAAGACGGTGCCCGCGAACATCGCGATACCGACGAACAGGGAGGCCAGCGAGGCCAGCGTGATGGTGCGGTTACGGAAGAGGCGCAGCGGGATGATCGGCTCGCTGGCCTTGGACTCGACGGCGATGAAGAGCAGTGCCAGCACGGCGGAACCGACGAGCATCACGCCGCTCTGCCAGGACAGCCAGTCGTACTTGTCGCCCGCGAAGGTGACCCAGAGGAGCAGCAGCGACACGGCGGCGCTGATGAAGAACGCGCCGGTCCAGTCGACCTTGACCTCACGCTTCACGACCGGGAGCTTCAGGGTCTTCTGGAGCACGATCAGCGCGATGACGGCGAACGGCACACCGACGTAGAAGCACCAGCGCCAGCCCATCCAGCTGGTGTCGGTGATGACGCCGCCGAGCAGCGGACCACCGACGGTGGCGACGGCGAACACCGCACCGATGTATCCGCTGTAGCGACCGCGCTCACGCGGGGCGATCATCGCGGCCATCACGATCTGCGCGAGGGCGGAGAGACCGCCGACGCCGATGCCCTGGATGACACGGCAGGCGATCAGCATGCCGCTGCTGGTCGAGAGACCCGCGACGACCGAGCCCGCGACGTAGATGAGGAGCGCTATCTGGACCAGCAGCTTCTTGCTGAACAGGTCGGAGAGCTTGCCCCAGAGAGGGGTGGTGGCGGTCATGGCCAGCAGCGAGGCCGTGACGACCCAGGTGTAGGCGCTCTGGCCGCCGCCGAGGTCGGAGATGATCTCCGGGAGGGCGTTGGAGACGACCGTCGACGACAGTATCGCGACAAACATACCGAGCATCAGCCCGGCCAGCGCTTCCATGATCTGACGGTGTGTCATCGGCGCGCCGGACGGGGAGTCGGACGATCCCCCGTGCTTGGCGTGGCCGCCCCGCACACCGGCTGGTGTGGTCGTAGCCATTGAGTTCCTTGTCTTTGCTTCTGTTACACAGGTGTACGGGTGTGCAGGTCGTTGTCGCTGTCGGCGGGCCGCGGGCGGCAGTCGCCGATGTGCTTTCCGGGGGCGCATCCCTCGGGGCCGCGGCAGGCGAAACTGGTGTGCAGCCGGGCGAGCAGCGTGTTGAGCTGGCCGACTTCGTCGTCGGACCAGTCGGAGAGGTTGTGGACGAACAGTTCCGTGACCCGCTGGTTCAGGTCGATGAGCAGGTCGTGGCCGGCGGGGGTCAGCCGCAGGATGCGGGACCGCTTGTCCGCCGGGTTCGAGGACCGCTCGATCCAGCCGCGCTCTGCCACATGGGCGACGTGACGGCTGGTTACGGACATGTCGATGGCCATCAACTCGGCCAGCCGGCTGATCCGCATTTCGCCGTGCTCACGGAGGAGAGCCAGTACGGCGGCGGAGCCGGCGGGACATTCGGGGGGCAACATGCGGGCGAGATCCCGCTTGACGGCTCCGACGGCGCTGAGCTGCCGGGCCAGTTCTTCGTACTGACCTCGTACGGCCACGGGCCCCCCAGACATCTCATCGGTTCATCTTGTTGCTTAGGGCAACCATAGAAGCCGTTGGTTGCTGAAGGCAAACGAAAGAGGGCTTGCAGAAGTAAAGGAACGCAAAAGGCTGCGTAGGGCTCGGGTCAAACGCCCAGCGTGCGGGGGGCGGGTCGGGGCGGGTGTGTCTCCTGCCACAGGTGGGGCGATCGGGTGCCCGTTCCGGGGCGCGTGCGGGGCGGTTCCGCGGCATATATAGGAGTGCGGGAATGAGGGGCGCACGCGGTGTGCGGATACGCGGACACGCGGTGTGCGCGCGGTCCGCGGGAGCGCCGGTACGCGGTGTGCGCGCGGTCTGCGGGAGTGCCGGTACGCGTTGGGTGCCGGTCCGCGGGAGTGCCGGTCCGCGGGAGTGCCGGTCCGCGTTGAGTGCCGGTCCGCGGGAGTGCCGGTACGTGGGGTGTACGCGGTGCACGGGGGTGCCGACACGCGAGGTGTACGTCCCTTTCGTGCCGACTTCGCCGCGGGGTGCGCCTCCCTCCCGGCTCCGGTCCCCGGCTCCGGCCACCGCCCTTCGGCGACCCGGGGGTTGGGCCGTAACGCCGAGTTCGCTAGGGTCCTGGCCCATGGCACACAACCCCCACGCCCCGCAGGGCCCCGAGGGCAACAACGACCCGGCCGGCAGCACTCAGATGTTCCGCGCCTTCGTCGACGAGGGCGAGCCGCAGCGCCGGCAGCAGCCGGCCGCTTCGGCCGGACCGAGGACCGGAATGATCGCCGCCGTCGTCGCGGTGATCGTCGTCCTCGGGGCGGTCGCCTGGCTCGCGCTCGGCTGACCGGCGCACCGGTTTCCCCGTAGCGCTTCCGATTCCACCCGTCACTTCAATACGGCGGTGACGTCCCGGGTCTCCACATGCATCCCCAGGGGCACCCGCCAGGCGTCCACGCAGACGGTGTACGTCTTCGTCCGCGCGGCTCCCGCGTCGATCGGCGCGGGCAGCGGCGCGGACGACTCGACGGTCGCCCAGTCGATCCCCAGCCCGCCGATGACGTGCGTGGCGAAGGTGACCGTCCCCGACCGTGCCGGTGATCCTCCGGTGTTACGGAACTCCACGGTCACCTTCTCGCACCAACGCTCGTCCGCGGCCGCCCGCTCCGGGGCGCCCACCACCAGCACGGCAGGCCCCGCAGGCGGGGTGGAGCCGGGTGCGGGTGCGGATGGGGACGCGGGGTCCGTGGAGCCGCTTCCCGTACCGCCCGAGCCGCCCGTACTGCCGCTTCCGCTACCGCCGCCGCTCGTAGTGCCGGTACTGCCCGCACCGCCGGTACTGCCCGCGCCGGCCGTGCCGGGAGCTCCCGACGTCCGGCTGGTTTTGCCGCCCGCAGTGTCCGTACCCCTGTCGGCGGAGGCGTCGGCGTCGGCGGAGGCGTCCGGCGAGGGCCCGCCGGCGCCGTCGGCCCGCCCCCCGGCACTCCCGCCGCTTTTGTCGTCCTTGTCGTCCCCGTCGGCCTTGCCGCCCCTGTCCAGCGGCACCAGCGTCACCTTCCCCGACGGCGCCACCGTTCCGGAAAGCGGTCTCTCCGGGCCCGTGCCCGCCGCGCCGACCGCCACGTAGCCGTCATTCGCCGTACCGCCGCCGCAGGCGGCCAGCGTGCCACCCAGACACAGCACGGCCGCCGAGGCGGCGATCACGGTGCCCCGGCGGCCGGTCGAGTCGCGTATCTGACGTCGCATCGCGCCAGTGTGGCTGATGGACCGTCAAATCGGAAGCCTCGCGCCGCGGTGCGGCGGTCCGCGGTGGTCAGTCGGCGATGAGCCCTTCCCTGAGCTGGGCGAGCGTGCGGGTCAGCAGGCGCGAGACGTGCATCTGCGAGATGCCGACCTCCTCGCCGATCTGCGACTGGGTCATGTTGGCGAAGAACCGCAGCATGATGATCTGCCGCTCGCGCGGCGGGAGCTTGGCCAGCAGCGGCTTGAGCGATTCGCGGTACTCGACGCCCTCCAGCGCCGAGTCCTCGTACCCCAGCCGGTCCGCCAGGGA
Organism: Streptomyces sp. NPDC057543; assembly: GCF_042801895.1. Taxonomy (NCBI): domain Bacteria; kingdom Bacillati; phylum Actinomycetota; class Actinomycetes; order Kitasatosporales; family Streptomycetaceae; genus Streptomyces; species Streptomyces sp. NPDC057543. The sequence continues at coordinate 5,279 of NZ_JBHVFF010000094.1, forward strand.
GCCCTCTCCGCCGTCGTCCTCTGGCGAGGGCGAGTCCAGCGAGGAGGCGGTGTACGCGTTGCCGACGGCCAGGCCGTCGACCACGTCCTCCTCGGAGACGCCGAGTGCCTTGGCCAGCTCCGGTACGGTCGGCGAACGGTCGAGCTTCTGGGCGAGCTCGTCGCTGGTCTTGGTCAGCGCGAGGCGCAGCTCCTGGAGACGGCGCGGGACGCGCACCGACCACGAGGTGTCGCGGAAGAAGCGCTTGATCTCCCCGACGACGGTCGGCATCGCGAACGTCGGGAACTCCACGCCGCGTTCGCAGTCGAACCGGTCGATCGCCTTGATCAGGCCGATCGTGCCGACCTGGACGATGTCCTCCATCGGCTCGTTGCGGCTGCGGAACCGCGCCGCGGCGTACCGCACCAGCGGGAGGTTGAGCTCGATGAGCGTGTCCCGTACATAGGCACGCTCCGGGCTGTCCGTCCCATCGGGGCCCGGTGCGGGCCCCAGCGCGGCGAGCCGCAGGAACAGCGAGCGGGACAGAGTGCGGGTGTCGATGGCTTCCGACGAGCTGGTGAGCGCAACGGGTGCGGGTGCGCTCTTCGTGAGCGTGAGCACCTTCGAGCTGCCCTGTTCTGCGGACATGCCACCCCCTTGAGGTCGCGGACGGTCGCGTGGAGCCGCGACCATCGGAGGAACGCAGCCTCCACCTGAATACCGGAGGCGGGGCCACGGCAAACGCGGTTCCCGCAGAATGTCACATGTCGGCAACACGCTGTAGTGACATGTCGACAAGTCTTTGTGGCATCTGTGCAGTTAACAGGGGGTGTGACGCAATTCCGGCCGTCCGAACCGGACTTCGAATGCTGTACCCGAACCGGTTAGGCCTCGATCCTGTTTGCGGATCGAAGCCGGGCGAAGCTACGGGCGAGCAGCCTTGACACATGCATCTGGGAGACGCCCAGTTCCGCGCTGATCTGTGATTGCGTCAGGTTGCTGTAGTAGCGCAGCAGCAGGATGCGCTGCTCGCGTTCGGGCAGCTGTACGAGCAGGTGCCGGACCAGGTCGCGGTGCTCGACCCCGGCGAGGGCCGGGTCCTCGTAGCCGAGCCGGTCCAGCAGTCCGGGCAGACCGTCGCCCTCCTGGGCGGCCTCCAGCGAGGTCGCGTGGTAGGAGCGGCCCGCCTCGATGCAGGCCAGCACCTCGTCCTCGGAGATCCTCAGTCGCTCGGCGATCTCCGCGGTGGTGGGCGAGCGGCCGTGGGCGGTCGTCAGGTCCTCGGTGGCGCCGGTGACCTGGACCCAGAGCTCGTGCAGCCGGCGCGGGACGTGCACGGTGCGTACGTTGTCCCGGAAGTACCGCTTGATCTCGCCCACGACGGTCGGCATCGCGAACGTCGGGAACTGGACGCCGCGTTCGGGGTCGAACCGGTCGATGGCGTTGATCAGGCCGATCGTGCCGACCTGGACGACGTCCTCCATCGGCTCGTTGCGGCTCCGGAAGCGCGCGGCGGCGTACCGCACGAGGGGCAGGTTCGCCTCGATCAGCGCGGCCCGTACCCGGCCGTGTTCCGGCGTCCCCGGCTCCAGGTTCTTGAGCTGCCCGAAGAGGACCTGGGTGAGTGCCCTGGTGTCCGCGCCCCTGGTCCTGCCGGGCGTCGTCGCGGTGCCGTCGGGGGTCTCGGTCTGGACCGTCTGGGCTGCTTGGACCGTCTGGGCGGTCTGGGGAGGCACTTGAGGCGCTGTACTGGCCGGCACGATGACGCCACCCCTCTGCGGTCAACTTCGGTCAACTCATCCGTCAAAAGCGGTCATAGCATCACAAGACATGTCCACTGTGTGCAAGCACCGTATGATGTCGTGTTGGGGTCATCTCGGTTTAAACACTAAGAAAAGCCCCTCACCGCAATGGTGAGGGGCTCGGGGGACCGGCTACGGCAGGCGGAGCGGGCGGATCAGAACGGATAGTCGGCAATCACCCAGGTGGCGAACGCGCGCCACTGGCCGGCGGCGGCCTGATGGGCCGGATGCTCGATGTAGCGCTTCAGGGCGTCCTCGTCGGCGACCGCGGAGTTGATGGCGAAGTCGTACGCGATCGGCCGGTCGGTGATGTTCCAGGCGCACTCCCAGAACTCCAGCTCGGGGACCTGTCCCTCCAGCTCCCGGAAGGCCTGTGCCCCGGCGACGACCCGCGGGTCGTCCCGCTCGACGCCGTCGTTCAGCTTGAACAGGACCAGATGGCGGATCATGGGGTACTCCTACTTCACGAGCGCGGACATGAAGTCCCCGACGCTCTGCGCGGCACTCGAAACGCCCTCGAACCCTATCTGGACAAGATCCGCCGCCCGCTCCGGGGACGCGATGATCGTGTACATAACGAAGACGATTACCACGATGAGAGCTATCTTCTTCGCTTGCACCATCAGCCCCTGCTTCCCCTTCGATCCCCTGTGCAGTCGGGCGAGTCTATCCGCACGGATGGCCGTATCCCTCTGTTGTTTGCGACCACTCACGCGGCCTTTAGGGACCAAGGGCCCGGCCATCGGGGCCCTTTGCCCTCTCCTGAGGCCTCTGTGAGGTCGCAGGATGGAGGGTGAGCCCCGCGGATCCGGCAGGAATTCCGAGGGGCGACGGACAGGACGTCACTGTGGGGTCCTCGCCGCGAGCTTCCCCCTGACCGCTGCGAGGGCCTGAACGGCCTGTTCTCCTCGGGGGAAGCGGCTTGTCCCCCCGATGCCGCTTCCCCCGACCAGGACTTCCCGGACCGGCTGTGGTCCCGGGTACGACGACCGTCGCGCCCGGGCCGGCAGCCGGTCCGAGCGCGTACTGCGAGTCGGTGCGGAAAACTCGAAGGGCCCGACGCGATGCGCCGGGCCCTTCACAAGAGCGGTAGCGGAGGGATTTGAACCCTCGGTGAGTTTCCCCACACTCGCTTTCGAGGCGAGCTCCTTCGGCCGCTCGGACACGCTACCGAGAGAGAGCTTAGACCATCCCGGGGCGTGGACAGAAATCCAATGTCAGAGGTCACGGAAGAACGCCGTCAGCCGGCCGGCGCAGATGTCCTCCAGCACTCCGTGGATCACCTCCGGGCGGTGATTGAGCCTTCGGTCGCGTACGACGTCCCAGAGCGAGCCCGCCGCCCCCGCCTTCTCGTCGCGTGCCCCGTAGACCACCCGGTCCACGCGGGCCTGGACCAGCGCGCCCGCGCACATGGTGCAGGGCTCCAGGGTGACCACCAGGGTGCATCCGGCCAGCCGCCACCGGCCGAGTGCCGCAGCGGCGCGGCGGAGGGCGAGGATCTCGGCGTGTGCGGTCGGGTCGCCGGTCGCCTCGCGTTCGTTGTGCCCCGTGGCGAGCAGGGTGCCGTCCGGGCCCAGTACGACGGCGCCGACCGGCACATCGCCGGCCCGCGCCGCCAGGTCGGCCTCGGCCAGGGCGCGGCGCATGTGCGCCCGCCACGGGTCTCTTACGGGGTCGTACGGGCCTCTTGCGGGCTCGCACGGTTCGCATGGCTCACGCGGTTCACGTGGTTCGCGCGGTTCACGCGGTGCCGGTGGTCCTTGCGGGTGCGGTGGTTCGCTCACCCGCGGACCCTAACGGACGGTCTCCATGACCTCGGCCGCACCCAGCGCGTCCGCGATCTCCACCAGTGCGTCCGTACGCAGCATCAGCAGCTCCGCCTCGGGGAGCCCGAGGTCGGCCAGGACCCCGGTGTCACCGAGCGGGCCCGCCGGTACGGCGTCGGCATCGAGTCCGTCGTCGTCATCGTCGTTGGTGTCGTCGTTGTCGTTGTCGTTGGCGGGGGTGATGTCCGGTTCGCCGTCCTCCGTACCGTCGAGGCCGACGAGCTCTTCGAGGGCGGCAATCGTGTCGTCGGCCCCGGGTTCGCGGCCGAGAAGTTCATCGGTGAGCAGGATCTCCCCGTACGAGGAGCGGGCGGCGGCGGTGGCGTCCGAGATGAAGATACGGGGGTCTTCCTCACCGTCCACCCGGACGACGCCGAACCAGGCGTCCTCCTGCTCGATGAAGACGAGCACCGTGTCCTCGTCCACCGAGGCCTCGCGGGCCAGATCCGTCAGGTCGGACAGGGTCTCCACATCGTCGAGTTCCGTGTCGCTCGCTTCCCACCCGTCTTCGGTGCGCGCGAGCAGTGCGGCGAAATACACCGTGACTCTCCCACTGGTCATAGGGGTGTCGGTCCGGCGGGAGAGCAATCGGTGGTCCGGCTGCCCTGCTTCCCGCCCATCGGAATCGTGGCAGAAACAAGGCCTTTGCGAGAGGAGTTCGGCCGTTGCGTCGGCCATCAGTTCTCCTGGACGCCGCCACCAGGGGGACGCCGGGCCGCCGTCCGACCTACCAGCGGAAGGTCCGCATCCGCATGGCCTGGCGCATCCGGGCGGCCCGCGCCCGGCGCGGCTGGACCCGGTCGCGGAGCGCCTTCGCCTCATGAAGCTCGCGCAGGAACTGGGCGCGCCGCCTACGGCGCGCCGCCTCGGCCTCCCGCGGGTCCTGCGGGTCCTCGGCGACCTGCGGGACCGGTGTGTCCGGCTGGTCCCGCTCCCGCTGTTCACCGTCCGGCATCGGCTCATCACCCCAAGGCTGGGTCCGTATGCCATCACCTTCCCTCCGAACATGCGGTTGATGCCAGCGCACGGGTGCGGGAGGCCCGGTTACTGTTGAGCCCATGCGGATCCACGTCGTCGACCATCCACTGGTCGCGCACAAACTCACCACCCTGCGCGACAGGCGCACCGACTCCCCGACCTTCCGGCGGCTCGCCGACGAACTGGTCACCCTGCTCGCCTACGAGGCCACCCGGGATGTGCGCACCGAACAGGTCGACATCGAGACCCCGGTCACACCGACGACCGGTGTGAAGCTGTCGCACCCGCGGCCGCTGGTCGTACCGATCCTGCGGGCCGGTCTCGGCATGCTCGACGGCATGGTGCGGCTGCTGCCGACCGCCGAGGTGGGTTTCCTGGGCATGATCCGCGACGAGGAGACGCTCCAGGCGTCCACGTACGCGACGCGGATGCCGGAGGACCTCTCGGGCCGCCAGGTGTACGTCCTGGACCCGATGCTGGCCACGGGCGGCACGCTGGTCGCGGCCATTCAGGAGCTGATCACGCGCGGTGCGGACGATGTCACCGCGGTCGTGCTCCTCGCGGCGCCCGAGGGCGTCGAGGTGATGGAGCGCGAGCTGGCGGGTACGCCGGTGACCGTGGTCACCGCCTCGGTCGACGAGCGGCTCAACGAGAACGGCTACATCGTCCCGGGCCTCGGTGACGCGGGCGACCGGATGTACGGCACGGTCGACTAGGACTGCCGTCCGGATCAGGCCCGAGCGGGTTGTGCCGGGCTGCCGGGCCCGGCCCGGCAGCCGTCAGCAGGACGGCGCGGGGGACGGATTCGTCAGGGCCGTGAGCGCGTCGGCGGCCGCCCGGGGCGTGTTGAACGCCGTGAACTTCGTACCGAGAATCAGATCGACGTCCGCCGTCCTGCGGGCGTCGGTCTTGAGGACGGCCCCCTGCAACTGCGTACCGAGGACCGGGAACGAGCCGTTCGTGGCCGACGGAGCGCCGAGCAGCACCCCGGGGCCGGCGACCTTCTTGTCGTACGTGGCCGGGGCGTTCCCCACCTTGCCGATGGAGAAGCCGCGCTTCTTCAGCTCGTCGGCGGCTTTCTTGGCGAGGCCGCTGCGCGGTGTCGCGTTGTAGACATTGACGGTGATCTTCGCGGGCTTCGGCAGCGCCTTCGCGGGCGCGGACGGCTTGGCTGACGAGCAGTCCGTCTTGTGGTCAGCGGCGCCGGCCTTCTTGTTGCTGCCCGTGAAGACATCGATGAGCTGCAGCGTGCCCCATCCGGCCAGCCCGAGGGCGACCACGGAAGCGGTGGCAGCGAGGATCAGTTTGCCGCGACGCCGGGGGCGGCGCATGCGCGGGTACTTGTCGCCCGTGATGCGGTACTTTCCGCCCATGCCGGGGGGAGTGAGCATGCTCATGGGCGCAGCGTAGTGCGGCTCGGTGATGATGCCTACTAAATGATCAATGGATCGCACCTGTTCGGGTGCGAAAGCACCCGAACGAACCCGGCACGGGCCGTCCGCAGAGCTTGCGGGCCCGTACGGGAATCCGCGGGGAATCCGCGAGGCACCCGCGAGCCTTCGTCAGCCGAGTTCGAGCACCCGGGCGTGGAGCACCTGGCGCTGCTGAAGTGCGGCGCGGACCGCGCGATGCAGTCCGTCCTCCAGGTAGAGGTCGCCCTGCCACTTCACGACGTGCGCGAAGAGGTCGCCGTAGAACGTCGAGTCCTCGGCGAGGAGGGTCTCCAGGTCCAGGTTGCCCTTGGTGGTCACCAGCTGATCGAGGCGGACCGGGCGCGGCGCGACGTCCGCCCACTGCCGGGTGCTTTCCCGGCCGTGGTCGGGATAAGGCCGCCCATTTCCGATGCGCTTGAAGATCACACGGAAAGCCTACCGGGCAAGAGCCTCCGGGCGCAGCCATGGGGCGGGACTGCGATGCTGGCGATAACGCCACAAACCCAAGCATTCCGGAATAGACGCCGTGGCGAGTGACAGTGACAGCACGGGTGGAGGCGCGGGTTCGGACACCGACGGCGCCGGAGTGTTGCCGGCGCAGGCGCAGGAGATTGCCGACGGGTACGCCGTCTCCGCGGCCGCACTCGATCTGGGCGCGCTGCTCCGGGACGGTGCGTGCCTGCCGGACGCGCAGATCCGGATTCCGCCGGCGATGCTCGATCGGCACGGGCTCGTCGCGGGTCCCACCGGCACCGGCAAGGCGAAGACGCTCCAGCTGATCGCCGAACAACTGTCGCCCAGCGGCGTTCCGGTCTTCCTCGCCGACATCAAGGGCGATGTCTCCGGCATCGCCACCCCGGCGCGCCGGTCGATCGGGTCGCCGAGCGGGCCGGGCAGGTGGGGCAGGGGTGGGAGGCCACCTGCTTGGTGTCGTCGACCTGGTGTCGTCTACCTGGCGGCTGCGCGTTTGGCCGCCCTGGCCGCCTGTTTGGCCTGCTGCTTGTACGCGCGGACCTCGGCGAGTGATTCCGGGCCGGTGATGTCGGCGACCGACCGGTGCGAGCCCGCCTCGCCGTACGGTCCGGCCGCGTCCCGCCAGCCCGTCGGGCGGACCCCGAACTGCTTGCCCAGCAGAGCCAGGAAGATCTGCGCCTTCTGCGTGCCGAACCCCGGCAGGGCGTTCAGCCGTTTCCGCAGCTCGGCCCCGGTGGAGACGTCGCTCCACACCGCGCTCGCGTCGCCGTCGTACTCCGCCACGAGGTATTGGCACAACTGCTGTACCCGCTTGGCCATCGAGCCCGGATAGCGGTGCAGGGCGGGTTTGGTGGTGAAGAGTTCGACGAAGGCCTCGGGGTCGTAGGCGGCGATCTCATGGGCGTCCAGGTCGTCTCCGCCCATCCGCACGGCCAGGGTGTATGGGCCGGAGAAGGCCCATTCCATCGGCACCTGCTGGTCCAGCAGCATGCCGACCAGAGCGGCGAGCGGGCTGCGCGCCAGGAGCTCGTCCGCCGCCGGCTCCTGGGCGATCCGCAGGGTGATGTCCTGGTCCTTGTTGCTCTTGGTCATGCCTTCGATCATCCCGACGGTGGCGTGGCCCGGCCACTCCACTGCCCGTCGATGCAGCCGGTTGCCCCCGAGTTCCGTTCGGGGACGGGGTCTCGCTGCCCCGATTCGCCCTGAGGAGCGGGCGGGTGCACCCAGCGGCGGCGAAGTCGTGGATCAGGCCACCGAGGCCGGGCGAGGGGCGTGCCCCCTTCACCGCTTTCGCGGTCCTGCGTACTCGCACGGAGGGGTGATCCCCCTTCGGCCCGCCCCGGTGGTGGCCCACCCGGAGACCTCGGGTGCCCGAAGGGGCAGCGGCGGCTGCCCCCGGCCGGCGGGATCCGGGCTGGACGAGGCAGTGGCACGTCGTGAAGGTGGAGGGGTGGGGCCATCACGACGCGCCTTCGACCGGGGCGCGGTCAGGGGAGATGACGATGCACGCACAGGAATGGGACCGGGAACACGACCACGAGCGTGATCACGGGCACGGCCAGGAGCAGGTGCACGACGACACCTCGCACGCGTCGAGGGCGGCCGAGGGCCGGGACGCGGCGGACACCCCGCACCTCTACCGTGCGGCGGCCGCCGGGCGGGCCGACGTGGTCGGGACCGGCGGCATGAGCGTGCTCCAACGGGCGGTCGGCAACAGCGCCGTGGGATCGATGCTCCAGAGGCAGGATGAGGACGAGCGCTCCCCTGTGCACAACGTGATCTCGTCCGGCGGCGGGCAGCCTCTGGACACCGATACCCGCACCGACCTGGAGGGGCGGATGGGCGCGGACTTCTCCGATGTGCGCATCCACACCGACTCCGCCGCGCACGAGTCGGCGAAGGGCGTGGGCGCCCACGCGTACACGGTCGGCAACAACGTCGTTTTCCAGCGCGACGCGTACGATCCGTCCTCGCCGCAGGGCCGCACCACGCTCGCCCATGAGCTCACCCATGTGATCCAGCAGCGCAACGGCCCGGTGGAGGGCACGGAGGCGCCGGGCGGTATCCGGGTGAGCGACCCGTCCGACCGCTTCGAGCGGGAGGCCGTCGCGAACGCCGACCGGGTGCTGTCGGACCCGGCTCCGGCATCGGGTTCGGCTCAGGCGGCTGCGACCGGCGCGGCCGGGCACGACGCGTCCCCCGCCGTGCAGCGGGCCGCGACGGAGGACGAGGACGAGCAACCCGCCGATGTCCAGGGCTCCTTCGTTCAACGGGCGAAGGAAGGGGCCGAGGAGGAGGAAGAGGCCCCGCCCGCCTGACCGGAGTCAGCCCGCGGCGTCCGTCCGCATCGTGCCGCCGAGGAACAGCGACTCCGCACACCGCGAAGGAGTCGGCGCGTTCACCGGCTTGCCCACCTTCCGGCAGTCGACGGTCATCGTGACCTTGCCACCGGCAGGCACCAGGATCGGCGTGACGAAGTGGTAGTCGGAGTCGCGGAAGTTCTCCAGCGCGAGCCGGAGCACGGGCGTGTCCCGCCCGGTGGAGACCACGACCGTGCCCGCGTCGCCCTGTGGGTTCTGGACCACGATGTCGGTCAGCTGGAAGGTGTGCCCGGTGGGCACCTGCAGAGCCGTCGAGGTGTTCGACCCACCGCCCACCGAGTCCCTGACCTGCACCTGCGCACTGGTCGGGGCGGCGGCCGCCGAGCCGTCGGAGGCGCCGTCGGACGCGCCGGGGTTCGGCGAGGTACTCGGCTTCGGTGAGGCGCCGTTCGCACCGGAGGAGTCGCCACCGCCCGAATCCGCCCCGGCCGTGGGGTTGGGGCTCGGGGCCTTGCTCTTGTCGGCTGCGGCGGCGGACCGTACCGCTTCCGGCGTGATCGCCTCCCGGGCCGCCGACTTCACGGCCGGTCGCAGCAGCGCGTACCAGAGCCCGACCAGCGCGATCAGTAGCACAGCCGCGGTGATGAGGGCCCGGGGGAGCCAGCGCGGCAGGATCGGCTCCTGCTGGTACGAACCGTCCAGGACCACCGGCGCGACCGGGTCCTGACCCTCCGCCACATCCGGTGTGGCGACGACCTGGAAGGGGTGCGTGACCGGTGTGCCGCGCCACACGCGCTTCGCCGGCCGGATCCGCAGCTTCCCGAACTCCGCCCGGCCGGGCGCGATCTCCAGCGTGTCCGCCGCGAACGTCACCCGGGCCCGCTCCGTACCCGACTGGGCCCCCAGTCGCACGGTCGCGGGGGTGTTTCCCCGGTTGTCGACGGCGAATTGGTGCCGGCCGCGCCACGCACCGTGCGAGCTGCGCGGTACCAGCTCGGCGGTCGTCTCGGTGAACGGCAGTACGGTCACCCGTCCCTCGGGTACCACCGTGTCGCCCTGCTCGCTGGTGGGCACCACCCGGATCCCGAAGGGCGTCTCCCCCGCGAGTACGGTCGAGTCGCGGGGCGGACGCAGGACGAGAGAGACGGCCTGGGTGTCGCCCGGATACAGCGACAGGCTCGCCGGTTCCACCGTCGACCAGGCGGCACAGGCTCCGACCACCTCGAAGCGGTATTCCTCGACGGTGCTGCCGGAGTTGAGGATCCGCAGGGGGAGGGCCGTCTCCTCGCCCGGTGCGGCAGTGACGGACGAATCGTCGAGGCTTGCCGTGAGACTCATAGGGCGCACCGTAGGGTCGGCGCCGAACGCCGACATCGGCCGTGAAGGAACACTTCCGGGCAGATTCTGTGCCCGGATCGGCTTTTTTGTTTCCCTGTAGATATACGCGGGAATCGTTTGACCGCCTCAAGACGAATGAGGCACACAAGAACAGCCGTGATGGTTGTGCTCAGTGTGATGCCACCGGCTGTTGCCCAGGGGGAGCATTGCCATGGAGCGCACCACTGTCGCATTACGGGCCCAGGATCCGATCTCGCAGGCGGGCGTGGCCAGTCAGTTACGAGCCCGGCCGGAGGTCAGCGTTACGGACTGGGGGGAGGGTGACTCCTCACCCCAGATCGTGGTCGTCGTCGTTGACGCGGTCGATGACGACGTGCTGACGATGCTGCGCCACATCCAGCGCACCAGCACCTCACGCACTGTCCTCGTCACCACGGACATCGACGAGCAGAAGCTGGTGAGTGCCGCGGAGTGCGGTGTCGCCGGTGTGGTCAGGCGTTCCGAGTCGACCCCGGAGCATCTGGTCCAGGTCATAAGGACGGTGGCGCGGGGCGAAGGCCATCTCCCGTCCGACCTGCTGGGCAGGCTGCTGGAGGAGGTCGGACGCCTCCAGGGGCAGGTGCTCGGGCCGCGCGGACTGCACTTCACCGGTCTCGCGGCGCGCGAGGTGGATGTGCTGCGCCTGGTCGCGGAGGGGTACGACACCGCCGACATCGCGACGAAGCTGGCCTATTCCGAGCGCACGATCAAGAACGTGCTGCATTCGGTGATGACCCGGCTGCAGCTGCGGAACCGGTCGCACGCGGTGGCGTACGCGATGCGGCAAGGGCTGATCTGAGCCGACCCGCACGGGCGCGCGCGGCACGGGCGGGCGTACGGCGCTGTCGTGCGCGGCACGGGCGGGTACGGCACGGGCGCGCGCGGCACTCCGGCAGATCCCCCGCTGCCCTTTCGGGCAGCGGGGCCTACCCGAGGGTATGACTCCCGCACCGCTGTGCGACCGCCGCCGGTGCAGGACCCTGACGTCCGGTGTGCCGATCGGGCGAGGGTGGGGGAGGACTTCCGTGCGCTGGTTCCAGCCGCTTCGGCGGGTGCCGCGGTCGCGGCGGGGCGGATCGACCCGGGCCCGGCCGTCCACCTCGCGTCGCGCTCTCACCGTGCTCCGTGTCCCGGCCCTCGCGCTGCTTCTCGTGGCCACCGGCATCGCGCCCGGTTCGGCCGTCACCTCCGGTGTGCCGGCGGTCGCGGTACCCGAACCCTGGGTCACACCGGCCGAGTTCACCGACGCGGTCGACCCGGGTGGCTCCACGGGTGTGGACAAGCAGGTGCGTACGCCGGCGATTCCGCCGAGGCCGGATGTGATCCTGCTGGTGGACGGCACGGGCAGCATGGATGTCCCGATCCAGCGGGTGAAGGAGCGGATCCCCGAGATCACGAAGGCGATCCGCGACGAGCAGGCGGATTCGCGTTTCGCCGTGGCCACCTTCGGCGACCAGCAGGTGGATCCCGACGCGGGCTTCAAGGTGCTGCAAGGACTGACCTACGACCTGAACGAGGTGCAGACGGGCGTCAACCAGCTCGACTCCGACATGGGCAGCTACAGCATCGGCCCGCCCGAGGACTGGATCTATGCCCTGTGGAAGCTGGCCAATGGTGGTGACGGAAAGACTGTGTTCCGCCCCGACTCCAGCCCCGTCATCGTGTTGGTCGGTGACGCGTCCAGCCACGACCCCAGCAACTACAAATATTCTTTCAGCGACGCCGAGTTCGCCCTTCAGGACGCGGGGGTGCGGCTGATCGCGGTCGGTCTGACCAGTGACAGGGGCGACGGCCTCAACGGTGATGGCCGGACGCCCGAGTACCCCAATGACGAAAAACATGATCCGGACCAGGCCCTGCGACTGGCGGGCGCCACCAACGGCCGGATGATCGAAGGCATCGAGGGCGATGACGTCGTGGACGCCATCATCGAGGGGTTCAGCAACCTCCCCACCAATGTGAGTTACCGCCTGGACAACTGCGATCCGCATCTGTCCGTCAGCCTCGACCCACCCACCCGTCAGCTCACCAGCGGGGACACGGCGCACTTCGCCGAGAACATCGACGTCTCCGCGGACGCGCCCCAGGGCACCCGGCTGACCTGCACCGTCCAGTTCCTGATGGGAACCCAGGCCCCGGGCACGGACACGATCGGGCCGGCCGCGGCAGCCGACCCGGAGTTCCAGGAACAGATCGACATCGACGTGAACGACATCGACGCGCCCGTCGTCACCGTGGACGATCTGACCGTCCGGGCCAAGGACAAGAAGGGCGCGCGCGTGACGTACGACGCCACCGCCCAGGACGCCACCGACGGCACGCTTCCGGTGACGTGCAGCCCTGCCTCCGGTTCGCTCTTCCCGGTCGGTCGCACCACGGTGACCTGCTCGGCGACCGACTCGGCGGGCAACACGGGGGCGGACACGGCGGAGATCGAGGTCCTGGAGGCCCCCGTCCCGCCCTCGGCGGACGTGGCGGTGAAGGTCGACGTCAGCCCGGACCGTACGTACACCGGCCGCCCCGCCCGTGCGCGATTCACCATCACCAACGCCGGTCCGGACCCGGCGACAGGCGTGGTCATCGGTTCCACCTGGCCGAAACTCCCCAACGGAAGGGACCGCAGCCTGCCCGCCCTGCCCCGTTGCACAGCGGCGAAACCGTGCACCATCCCGGCCGGTGGCCGCATCGAGGTGACCCAGACCGCGACGTACCGCGCGGCAATCACCGGAGATGTACGGGCCACCGTGCGTGGCACGCTGCCGGACCGCCGGAAGGCCAACAACCAGGACACCGACCGGCTGCGCGTCCTGAAGCCCTCACTGACCGTCACGCCGCAGGTCGCCAAGCCGGGCCAGCCGGTGCTGGCCCGCGGCAAGGACTACCCGCCGGGCGCGACCGTACGTTTCACGTGGAACATCGGTATCAGTCCCGCGGGAGCGGTCGCCACGGTGGGCCGCGACGGCACCTTCGAGGTGCAGGTCCTGGTCCTGCGCAAGGACAAGCTCGGCCCGCGCAAGCTGCGGGCGGACTCGTACGACCTCGACCGGCTGCAGAAACCGGTCCTGGTGGTGCAGCGGAATCTCCAGCCACCGGACTTCGCGGGCCGCGCGTGAGCGCCGATGACCGCACGGGAGTGATCGGGTGATCCACGAGGTCGACGACGTACTACGGGCGCTGATCAGGGCGGAGGTACTCGAAGGGGGGCAGATCGCGGTGGTCTTCGACGCCCCGACCCGGGAATGGGCGGCGAAGGTCAACGCGCCCATGGTCAACCTGTATCTCTACGACATCCGCGAGGACATGCGCAGGCGCGAGCGAGGTCTGCACAACGACTACGACGAGCGGGGCACGATCATCGCGCGCCGCCGCCCGCCCCGCTTCTTCAAGCTGTCGTACTTGATCACGGCATGGACGAAGCGCCCGGAGGACGAGCACCGGCTGCTCTCGTCGCTGCTCGGCTGCCTGCTGCGTTACGAGGCGCTGCCCCCGGAGCGGCTGTCGGGCACCCTGGCCGAGATCGGGGCGGCTGTACCGATGTCGATCGCGCTGCCGCCACCGGAGGACCGCTCGTTCGCCGACGTGTGGAGCGCGCTGGGCGGAGAGTTGAAACCTTCGCTCGACCTGGTGATCAGCGTGCCGGTGACGGCGTCGCCGAGCTATGTGGTCGGGCCGCCGGTGGGGGACGAGGGGCTGCAGACCCGGTTCGGGGACGTACCCGAGGGGACCGAGCCCGTCTCGGAAGCGGTGCCGGGCCGCGGGGGCCTCCCGGTGTACGGAGGCCGTCCGGGACGGCCGGGCGGGAACGCCGCCTCACGTGCCCCCGATGCGGAACGACGACGCGGCCTGTCCCTCCGCATCACGGAGACCCGAAAGGCCCGTACGGGTTCCGGGGAGGACCGCGCAAGGACCCGGAAGGCCCGTACGGAGGACAGCGCCGAATGACCACCGCGGGTGATCCGAACCTGCGCCATCTCCTCGCCCGTGCGGTAGCGGTGGAGCAGCGCATCCGACGAGCGGTCGAGGTCCGGCAGCTCACGGACCCGGACCCGGACGACGCCTTCCGCGGCCTCTATCTCACGGACGAGAACATCGCCCGACTCCTGGACGAGAACGAGGCCCGCGCCTTCCCGTACCCCGTACCGGACCACGTTCCGGACCACGTTCCGGGCTCCGTTCCGGGCTCCGTTCCGGGCTCCGTTCCGGGCTCCGCTCCGGACCACGTTCCGGGCTCCGCTCCGGACCACCTTCCGGGCTCTGTTCCGGGGTGCAACGAAGCGGCGGCGCAACAGTCCAGACTCACATCCCTGGCCGACGAGTTCGGCCTCACCGCCCTCGACATCGAGATCCTCCTCATCACGCTCGTACCGGATCTCGACGACCGCTTCGAGGCGTTCTACGGCTACCTGAACGACGACGTCACCCGCCGCCGTCCGTCCATCGGTCTGGCCCTGGGGCTCTGCGGACTGTCCCCCGCCGACCAGGTGGCGCGCGGCCGGCTGTCGGCCCGTGCCCCGCTCCGCGAAGGCCGTCTCCTCCTGGTCGAGGACCTGGACCGCCCGTTCCTGAGCCGTGCGCTCCGCGTCCCCGACCGGGTCACCGCGCACCTCCTCGGCGACGACACCCCCGACCCGCGCCTGGCGGATCTCCTCGCCCCCTGGCACGCCGTACCGGGCGTCGGCGACCCGGCCCCGCTCGCCGCGGCCCTTGCCCGGGGCACCCCGCTCGCCTACCTCCGGGAGGACCAGGGCGGCGCGGGCACGGCCCTCGCGGCCTCCGCGCTGACCCACGCGGGCCACCGGGTCCTGGGCCTGAACCTGGCGCGGCTGGCCGAGGACCCGGCCCCCGCCGAGGCCGTCCGCTCCCTGGTCCGCGAGGCCCGGCTGATCGGCGCCGGCCTGGTCTGCGCACCGATCGACGCGGTCTGCCGCGAACACCCGGAACTCCTCCGGCTCCTCACCGGCACCCCGGTCCCCGCGATCCTGGTGGGCCGGGCCCCCTGGGACGCGGTTTGGTCCGCCGCTCCGCCGCTCCTCCTGCACGCCCCCCGCGTGGAACCCTCGACCCGGGCCGCCCTGTGGACCGACGCGTACGACGCCCCCGTCCCCGAGACCATCGACGTGGACCGGCTGCTCTCGCCGTTCCTCCTCACCCCGGAACAGATCACCCGCGCCGCCCGGGGCGCCGCCCAGACCACCCACCTGGACGGCGGCATCCTCACCCCCGACCACGTCCGTCAGGGCGCCCGCGCCCAGAACGCGGCAGGACTGGACCGCCTGGCCCGCCGTATCGAACCCACCGTCACCTGGAACGATCTGGTCCTCCCCCCGGACACCCACGCCCAGCTCCGCGAACTGACCGCCCGCGCGCGCCATCGCGACCGGGTCCTGGGGGAGTGGGGCATGCGCCCCGGCGGAGGCAGGGGCCGGGGCGTGTCGGCCTTGTTCGCGGGCGATTCCGGCACCGGAAAGACGATGTCCGCCGAGGTCATAGCCGCGGACCTGGGCCTGGACCTCTACACGGTCGATCTGGCGACGGTGATCGACAAGTACGTGGGCGAGACGGAGAAGAACCTGGAACGGATCTTCTCCGAAGCGGCGGGCGTGAACGGAGTCCTCCTCTTCGACGAGGCGGACGCGATCTTCGGCAAACGCTCGGACGTGAAGGACGCCCACGACCGCTACGCGAACGTCGAGAGCGCGTACCTCCTCCAGCGCATGGAGTCCTTCGACGGCCTGGCCATCCTCGCCACCAACCTCCGGGCCAACCTGGACGACGCCTTCACCCGACGCCTGGACCTGGTCATCGACTTCCCGGTCCCGGACCCCGAACAACGCCTCGTTCTCTGGGAGCGCTGCCTGGGCCCCGTACTCCCCCGGGGCAAGGACCTGGACCTCGCCTTCTGCGCGGAGAACTTCGAGCTGGCGGGCGGCAACATCCGCTCGATCGCGGTGACGTCCGCGTACCTGGCGGCGGACACGGGCGAGCCGGTGACGATGCCGACGCTGATCCACGCGATCCAGCGCGAGTACCAGAAGCTGGGCCGGCTGACGCTGGCGTCGGAGTTCGGGCCGTATCTGGAGCTGCTGGCCTGAGATGCGACACCTCGCCCGGTCCCCGTGCGGGTGCCCTTGCGCCGGCCCGGAGTTGGCGCCACCGTGGGCGGGGGCCGGTCGGTGACCGGCCGGTTCCTCTCCGTACGGCGACGGGAGTCAGCGTGACCGCATTGCCTGTTCTGCCCCACGAACTGCACGGTGACGGCCCGCACAAGGTGATCGCGGTGCACGGCTGGCTCGCCGACCGCTCCGCGTACGCCCCCGTGCTGCCGGACCTCGACCTCGGCTCGTTCCAGTACGCGGTGGTGGACCTACGGGGATACGGCGAGGCCCGGGACGCGGACGGCTCGTACACCACGACCGAAGGGGCCGAGGACGTGCTCGCGCTGGCCGACGGGCTCGGCTGGGAGCGGTTCTCGCTGGTCGGTCACTCGATGGGCGGCTCCGTCATTCAGCGGACGCTGGCCGCCGCGCCGCAGCGGGTGCGCAGGATCGTCGGGGTGTCGCCCGTCCCCGCGTCCGGCCTGCCCCTCCCGCCGGACCAGTGGGAACTCTTCTCCGCCGCGGCGGACGCCCCTCAGAACCGGCGGACCATCCTCGACATCACGACCGGAGGTCGACGCCCCACAGGCTGGTTGGACCGCATGGTGCGGCGCTCGCTCGAACGCAGCGACGCGAAGGCGTTCCGTGCCTGGCTGGATTCCTGGGCGGGCGAGGACTTCCACGACCGGATCGACGGTTCGCCCGTGCCGGCCCTGGCCGTCGTGGGCGCGCTGGACCCGGCGCTGTCGGCCGAGTTGCAGCGCGCCACCTGGATGCGCTGGTTCCCCCGGGCCGAACTGGTGGAGCTGCCGTCGTGCGGCCACTACGCGATGGACGAGGCCCCGCTCGACCTGATCCGCGTGATGGAGGACTTCCTGCGGGCGGACGCGGAGGACGGCGAGGCGAAGGCATGAGCGGCCCCGCCGCCGAAGCTCCGGAGCCGACCCCCGTACCGGACGTCTTCGACCCGAGGCAGTACGCGCAGGGCATTCCCCACGATCGCTACCGCCACCTGCGCGACCACCACCCGGTCTCCTGGCAGGAGGAGCCGGAGGTCCTCGGCTGGCCGGCGGGCCCCGGCTTCTGGGCGGTCACCCGGCACGCGGACGCGGTCCGGGTCCTGAAGGACTCCTCGACGTACTCCTCGTACCTCGGCGCCACCCAGATCCGCGACCCCGACCCCGCCGACCTGCCGTTCATCCGCCGCATGATGCTCAACCAGGACCCACCGCACCACCGACGACTGCGCACCCTCGTCAGCCGCGCCTTCACCCCGAAGCGCGTCGACCGCTTCGAAACGGTCGTCCGTGAACGCGCCCATTCCCTGCTCACCCGGGCAGTCGCCGAGGCACGTGCCGGCGACGGCACCTGCGACCTCGTCGCCCGGGTCACCGACGACTACGCCCTGCTCAACCTCACCGACCTGCTGGGCGTACCGGACACCGACCGCGCGCTGCTCCTCCACTGGACCCGACGCGTCATCGGCTACCAGGACCCCGACGAAGCCGGAACACCGGAACTGGACCCGGACGGCAAACCGGTCAACCCCCGTTCCCCGGCCTCACTGCGCGACATGTTCGACTACGCGCACGCCCTGGCGGCGCACAAGCGCCGGCACCCCGCCGACGACGTGATGACGGCGCTCGCCACCGACCCCGAACTGACCGGGCCCGAACTGGAGATGTTCTTCTTCCTGCTGGTGGTGGCAGGAAACGACACGGTACGCAGCGCGGCCCCCGGCGGCCTGCACCTCCTGGCCGAGAACCCCGAGGCGTACTGCCGCCTGCGTAACGGCGAGGTGGGGTTCGCCACCGCCATCGACGAACTGCTCCGCCGCCACCCGCCGGTCCTCACCTTCCGCCGCACCGTCACCCAGGACACGGAGCTGGCGGGCACCCGCATCCACGTCGGCGAAAAGGTGGTCGTCTTCCACGCCTCCGCCAACCACGACGAACGCGTCTTCCCCAACCCGTTCACCCTGGCCCTCTCCCGCACCCCGAACCCCCATCTCTCGTTCGGCGACGGCCCGCACGTCTGCCTGGGCGCCCACTTCGCGCGGCTGCAACTGGCAGCCCTGTACGAGGAGACGTGCCGAGCCCTGCCACCGGGCCGACTCCAACTCGCCGCTCCGCCAAGCCGTCTGGTGTCGAACTTCATCAATGGGCTGAAGTCGCTGCCGGTGCGGGTGGGCGGCGCTTGAAGCCTGGTCCGTGTATGTCGCATCGTGGCAGTTGCACGCGCAGCGCAGACACTCGACCGGTGCCTCACCGGGTCCGCCGAGGGATGGACGGCTCAACGGGTGGAGCGGCGTCGCTGATGAGGCTGAGGACTCGGCGCGGCTTGTCCCTGGCCGACATGGCGCGTGCATTGACACAGATTGCTCGGGGCCTGGGCATGCCCGCCTGAGTGTGCCAACGAGTCCGGAACGCCGCCCGATGCGCCGACAGCCGGTCGGTCAGGAACCGCAGGTGCGGGGTGGACAGGTCGAGGGCAGACGGGTAGACAAGCACACGAAGCTCCTGCCAACACGGGCGATCTTGGTCGTGAACCCGTCTACCGGGAGCTTCATCAGGTGTGCAGGCCAACAGGCAGACTCATCAACCAAGTTGGCTATCGACGACATCATCGCTGCGGCGTGCTCTGTATAGGCTGGTGCGCGTGGATGTGAAGGGGTGTCTTGGGTGTGACCTTCTGACCGGGCGCCGGGAGTTGCCCGGGGGCGTCTTGCACGAAACCGCTGCTTGGGTGGTGAACCACGTCGTCGGGCCTATGAATCTTGGCACCTTGATCGTCGGTCCGCGGGACCATGTCGTGGCCGTCGCGGAGCTCGACGACACGGCAGCGGCGGAACTCGGCCCCTTGCTGCGCGATACCGCTCGTGTCGTGGAGACGTTGTGCCGGCCTGAGCAGACCTACGTCTGCATGTGGTCGCATGGCCCTGACGCGCGCAAGCACCTGCACATTGCGGTCCAGCCGGTGACCGCGGAGGTGCGCGCCCACTACGGCGGGCTGCGCTCTGAGAAGCTCCAGGCCCGGATGCTGGCGGACGGTGACGAGCCGGACATCACGGATGTCCAGCAGTTCTGCGAGCGGGCTCGCGAGCTGTTCCGAGCATTCACCGACAGCAGCCATGAAGACCGCAGCTGATCACCGGTGCCAGACCGACACCACGGCACAGTCGGGCGAGCATACGCGAGGAAGCACTGCAGTCTTCTCCACCGCGCACCCTCAACGTGAGGTTGGAAAAGGCTCACTGCCTCAGCTGCGATTCAGCGGCCAGATCAGATGGGCGCGGCTCCCGTTGGCGCAGCTGAAGAATCGAAGGGCCGAGCGTCGAGTGGTTGGCAGTCCAGCAATCATGAGGGACCAACTCCTTCACCTGGCCGAGATGACTCGGCATCCGAAGTTCACCGTTCAGGTACTCCCGTGCGAGCGCGGCGCGCACCCGGGCATGGCGGCAGGTCCCGTTCCAGATTCTCGGTTTCCAGCGGCAGGCTGATACTGGCGTGGCGTATGTGGAACATCGGACAGGCGCTTGCTACCTCGAACGCGCCCACGAAATCGAGGCGCATACTGTGGCCTTCGAGCACCTCGCAGCACGTGCGCTGAGTCTGGAAGACTCGGTGCAGATGGTGCGAGAAGTCGCGAAGGAGTACGTGTGAACGACGATTACCGCCTACGGCGGCCATCCGGGCGCCGGACCCGGTATACTCTACCGCCGCAGCAAAGGCGAAGAATGCGCGAGGCTCACGCTCAGAACTACCCGTTGTGATTCCGGTCTTCTCTTTCCTCGAGATCCGCGAAGAAATTGTAGCCGACCAGGCGCGCCAGTCCGAATGGTGTCCGTCCATCACTGGTCTCGGCGAATGGATCGGCGCCACGAGAGCGCAGAAGTTCGATCAAATCGTCACGCCCTTGCGAAGAATGTGTCGCAACCATGAGCGGTGTGTTGCCATACTTGTTCCTCGGGTCTACTTCCGCTCCTCCGTTCAGAAGCATTTCGGCGGCCTGGACTTGCCATTGTTGAGCTGCAAAATGGAGGGCTGTAAATCCCTTCTTGTCTGGAATGTTGGGGTCGACGCCTTGTTCCAGCAAGTGTGTGATCTCCTGTAGGTCACCTTCGAGTGCCGCATAGTGGAGTGGGGACCGCCCGCCTCGGTCGAGTCTGACTTCGTAGTTGCTCACGCGCGCCTTCCCGTTCGATCTAAGGGGCTTCATGTTCATGACTCATGTTGCTGTCCGGATCTTCTATCCAGTAATGACTGGGTATATTTTCATACTTAATGAATTCCTCTCTCGTCCATTCCTCCGCCTTTGCTCTATCCCGGGACCTCCAGTATTCATAACCCGGCTTGTGTCCATAGTGGAAAGGTCCTCCGACAGGTATTAGTACGCCAATGTTCGGGTCGATGTAGTACTTGCCGTTGGGCGTTTTCGTTGCCGAAGCCTTAATTGCAACCTTCGTGCTCTCCCAGAGGGTGACTCGTATGTACCTGGAGTCTGTTCCGGTTTCAGGGAAGGGGGCGTACCTCCCGTAGGTATCCTCGTTGGAAAGGAATCTCATCTTCCTTATTATTTTCTGGGTGTCGATTTCGCCCGCAGTGTTGCTGAGTCCCACCTTCCGGAGGGTGGCTAGTGCGCCTCCCCCTAGGAGTCCAACCGCCTCCTTGCGGACTGGTTCGTTATTTCCGAATACGTTTACATAGAATTGCGGCAGGGTTGGATTCGCCCCATTTGCGTAGTATTCCTTTTCTATGAATTTGTGCGTAACGGAGTCTTTGAAGTAGCTTAGTGCGAGAGTTTCGGTGCCCAGGAGTATGGACTTGTCCGGCCAGATCTTTCCCCCTCCGGATTCGGGCTTATTGAATTGCCGACTCCACCATTCATTGTGAACCTTTTCTATGAAGTCGGGCCCATGTTTGTTTAGTTGTTTTTCGATCTCCTTGATGTTATTTGGATTTCCTACCACCCCGTGTGCCACTACCGATCCGGGGCTGGCTTTTGCGACAACCGAAAACTTTCCCGAGTTATCGTTTTTGAATTGCGCTCGTAGTGATTTTAGGCCCTTTGGTTTTAGCTGGTTGTGAATTCGCTCGATGAGATCGTGCAAGGCCGCCTTGTCGGAGAGCGTCTTTGATGTGGGGGTCGCGAGTAGATCTCGCGCTTCGCGCTTCACGGAGATGCTGTTCTTATCATCCTTTGCGTCGGCGGCCCCACCTTTTCTAGGATCTTTCTTATTAATCTTTGCCCAGAGTTTCTTTCCGGCTTTGGTGATGAAGCCGACGATTTTGTCGATGGCGCGGTTGACGGGTTTGGCGACGGCGTGGAAGACGGATTTGACTTTGTTGGCGAGGGAGCCGATG
>NZ_JBHVFF010000095.1:0-26920 GCF_042801895.1 Streptomyces sp. NPDC057543
CTGCAGGGGGGACCCTGTGGGAGAGTAGGACGCCGCCGAACTCCTTTTACGGGAAAGCCCCGTGCCCTTGTGGCACGGGGCTTTTCTGCGTTTACCCCTCTTTGCTGTCAAGCGGGGGTCACCAGGCGGGTGTCGTAGGCCAGGATGACTGCCTGGACGCGGTCGCGGGATCCCGTTTTGGCGAGGATGCGCGTGACGTGCGTCTTCACCGTTGATTCGACGAGGTGGAGCCGTTCGGCGAGCTGACGCTACGGAGGCGGCGCGCGGCGGGCGTCGGACCTGGGGCGGGATGTGGCGGGGCGCGTAGTAGCGGGGTAGGACGGCGCCCCGGTAGTCGTGGGCTGCGAAAGTGGTTTGCGCGGGTCGGGCGGGGCGGGACAGGATCGGCGGATGGAACATGTGATCCGATTCGTTCGCGCCGATGAATGGCCCCTGGTCAAGGACTTCCGGCTGGCCGCACTGCAGGACCCGGCGGCGCCGGTGGCCTTTCTGGAGACGCACGCGCAGGCCGCG
Source organism: Streptomyces sp. NPDC057543 (assembly GCF_042801895.1). Taxonomy (NCBI): domain Bacteria; kingdom Bacillati; phylum Actinomycetota; class Actinomycetes; order Kitasatosporales; family Streptomycetaceae; genus Streptomyces; species Streptomyces sp. NPDC057543. Next base: position 514 of record NZ_JBHVFF010000095.1, read on the forward strand.
GGCCGGTCCGACGAGTTCTGGCAGGACCGGGCGCTCGGCGCTTCCGAGGCCGGGAGTGGTGAGGTGCGGCAATTCGTCGCCGTCGCGCCCGACGGGCGGTGGGACGGCAGCGTCACTGTGCTGATCGAGCGGTCGGACGCGGAGGTGCGGTTCGGGGAGACGCCCGACGTCCACCAGGCGCATGTGGTCGCCGTGTTCGTACGGCCCGAGGCGCGGGGCGAGGGCCTGGCCGAGGCGCTGTTCCGGGCCGGGACGGACTGGGCATGGTCGTTGGGGGAGCCGCGGATCGAGCGGGTGCGGCTGTATGTGCACGAGAGCAACGCGCGGGCTGCGGCGGTCTATCGGCGGATCGGGTTCGTGGCCACCGGGCAGTCGGTGCCCGTGCCGGGCGACCCGTCCGCTCGGGAGTTGGAGTACGCGGTGGAGCGGCCGGCGGTGTAGGTGCGGGGGGTGGGGCGGGCACGGTCAGCGTGGGTCGGTGAGGTCCTGGGACCAGCGGGCGCGGGCCTGTTCCCGGGAGCGGAGGAGGGCCAGCGTCGGCAGGCCCTGGGCCTGGCCGGTCGACAGCAGCTCGGGGAGCCGGGGCAGCGGCGCCACCGCGGCGACGTCGTCGAGCACGAGCGTCATTGGTGGGTCGAGCCGACCGTCGGTTGACCGTGCGGCCAGGCGGCGGCCGTGCTCGACCACGTGCGATGCGAGTGCCGTGAGCAGGGGCATTGCTCCGGGGCCCGAGCGGGGATCCTCGATCGGTTCACCCACCACATAAAGAGTGCCCCCCTCACGTGCGAAAGATTCCAGCGCGAGCGAATCGGCCCGGTTCGGTGTGCAGGCCTCGCGGATGTGCACCGAGGAGAGCGCGGCGAAGGCCCGTACCGTCAGTTCCTGTGCCACCTCCCGGCGTTCGGGGTAGGCGGTGAGTGCGGACTCCAGCAGGCCGGCGAGTCCGGATGCCGCCTTGGGGTGGGTACGGAGGAGTCGCACCGGTTCGTGGGCACTGCCGCCGATGGCCCAGCGGTGGACCTGGCGGAAGGGCCTGCCGTCGATGGCGGCGGCGTGCAGCCAGCACTTCAGGAGCGTTTCCGCGGTGTCGGCCGTCGCCGCGTCGATACGGGCCTGGGGCCGGACCGGGGCGAGGAGCGCGGTGGCGCGGGCGGCGGCCGTGTCGGGCTGCTCGCAGCCGGCCGTGGGGGACCAGTGGAGGCGGGCCGGGGTGTCGCAGAGGTGGCCCGGGTCGTAGACGAGGACCGGGCCGAGCTTGGCGCGGGCGTCCTTCGTCTCGCTCCAGACGGTGGGGTCGGAGGTGACGACGAGCGCGGGCCCGTCGGCCTCCTGGATTGCCTGGACGACGGTGGGGCGGCGGGTGGCGGCCGGTCCGTAGACGACGAGGGGGGTACGGGGGGACGAGAGCGTAGGGAGAGCGGGGAGGAGAGTCGTCGCGGATGCGGTGTGCTCGACGGGAGCGGGCACGGGGGCGGGCGTGGGGGGAGGGGTGGGATCCGGGGCAGCGAGTTCTGTGTGTGGTTGCGATTGCGGTTGCGGTTCCGGGGTTGGTTGTGGCTGCCGTTGCTGTGGAGTGCGGGCCTCGGGCCGGGGCTTGTGGTCCTGGAACCGTACGGGCGAGCCGTCCTCGTCCCCGTACCTGTCCTCGTCCCCGTACCGTTCGCTGCGCCGCCGCGCCCGTACCGCCCGCCAGCGGGCCACCACGCCCAGCACGAACACCGTCAGCACCAGCAGCACCATCAGTTCGCCTATGAACAGGCCCCAGAACAGCCCGTACCCGGAGAGTTCGTCCGCCGGGGTGTTCGGCCAGGCGGCCGGGAGGTCGTGCGGTGTGGTGGCCAGCTGACGCATCGCCAGGGGGGTCTCGGTGAGCGTGACGCCCTCCGGCCAGGCGCCGTGCGCGAACAGTCCGGCCAGGCCGGTGGCCGTCCACGCCAGGAGCGTGAGCCCGAGCAGGAAGGCCAGCAGGCCGATCAGCAGACCGTCCGGGATGCCGCCGCTTCCGGCACCTTTGCTGCCGTCGGTACGTACCTCGCCGCGCCCCGCCATGTCATGCCACCGTTGACTCGGACGACTCGTTCAGTCGTTGCTGGTGCTCGATCCGTGCCGCGCGCTGTTCCGCCTCCAGGTCGGCGGCGCGTACGTCCTCCGGCAGCAGGTCGGTCGTGGCGGACTCGGTCATCGCGCGGTCGGTGAAGACCAGCGGGCGTTCCGCCTCGGTGATCAGGTGTTTGACCACCTGGACGTTGCCGTTGACGTCCCAGACCGCGATGCCGGGGGTGAGGGTCGGGATGATCTCGACCGCCCATCGGGGGAGGCCGAGCACGCGTCCTGTGGCTCTGGCCTCGTCGGCCTTCTGGGCGTAGATCGTGCGCGTCGAGGCCATCTTGAGGATCGCGGCGGCCTCCCGGGCCGCCGCTCCGTCGACGACGTCGCTGAGGTGGTGGACGACGGCCACGAACGACAGCCCCAGCCGTCGCCCGAACTTCAGCAGACGCTGGAAGAGCTGTGCGACGAAGGGGGAGTTGATGATGTGCCAGGCCTCTTCGACCAGGAAGATGCGTTTCTTCCGGTCGGGCCTGATCCAGGTGTGCTCCAGCCAGACGCCGACGATCGCCATCAGGATCGGCATCGCGATCGAGTTCCGGTCGATGTGCGAGAGGTCGAAGACGATCAGCGGGGCGTCGAGGTCGATGCCGAAGCTCGTCGGCCCGTCGAACATGCCGCGCAGGTCACCGTCGACCAGTCGGTCCAGGACGAGCGCGACATCCAGGCCCCAGGCCCGTACGTCGTCTATGTCGACGTTCATCGCTTCTGCGGACTCGGGCTCGGGGTGGCGCAGTTGGTCGACGATGTCGGTCAGGACCGGCTGCCGGTCGGTGATCGTCTCGTTGACGTATGCGTGAGCGACCTTCAGAGCGAAGCCGGACCGCTCGTCCAGGCCGTGTCCCATCGCGACTTCGATGATCGTACGGAGCAGGGCGAGCTGGCCGGTCGTGGTGATCGCGGGGTCGAGCGGGTTGAGCCGGATGCCGCCGTTGAGCGCGGAGGTCGGATCGAGGCGGATCGGAGTGAGGCCGAGCTCCTGGGCGATGAGGTTCCACTCGCCGACGCCGTCCTCGCCCTGGGCGTCCAGGACGACGACCTGGCGGTCGCGGAAGCGGAGCTGGCGGAGCACGTACGTCTTCTCCAGCGCGGACTTGCCGTTGCCGGACTCGCCGAGCACCAGCCAGTGCGGGGCGGGGAGCTGCTGTCCGTACAGCTGGAAGGGGTCGTAGATGTAGCCCTTGCCGGAGTACACCTCACGGCCGATGATCACGCCGGAGTCGCCGAGGCCGGGGGCCGCGGTGGGCAGGTAGACGGCTTGGGCCTGTCCGGTCGACGTACGGACGGGCAGCCTCGTCGTCTCCACCTTCCCGAAGAGGAAGGCGGTGAAGGCGTCCGACAGCGCGGACAGCGGATCTCGCATGGCGTGACCGACCTCCCTCTCGATTCTCTCGGTGGTCTGCCGAGTGTGGTCAGCGACGGATGCCGGTGGCGAACGGCAGGGTGTTCACGAAGGCGCGGTGGTGCTCGCGGTCGCACCATTCCAGCTTGAGATACGACTTGCCGGCCGAGGCCCGGATCGTCCGCTTGTCGCGGGCGAGGGACTCGGGCGAACGCGAGGACACGGTGATGTACCCGACCAGATTCACTCCGGCCGCGCCGCTCGCGAGATCTTCACCTCGCTGGTCGAGACGGCCGTGGGCGGCGATGTCGCGCGGGTCGACGGTGCGGTTCATCTTGGCCTGGCGGCTGGCTTCCGCCTCGTCGTTCGTCTTCTCGGTGAGCATCCGCTCGATGGCGATCTCGGTGGGTTCGAGGTCCATGCAGACCGCGACCGTACGGATCACATCGGGTGTGTGGACGAGGAGCGGGGCCAGGAAGTTGACGCCGACGGGTGTCATCGGCCATTCCTTCACCCAGGCCGTGGAGTGGCACCAGGGCGCGCGGGTGGCCGATTCGCGGGTCTTGGCCTGGAGGAACGTCGGCTCGACCGCGTCCAGTTCGGCCGGCCAGGCGTTGCGTTTCGTCATGGCCTGGATGTGGTCGATGGGGTGGTCGGGGTCGTACATGGAGTGCACGAGGGAGGCGAGCCGGCTCTGGCCGAGCGGCTGGCGCACCCGGATGTCCGCCTCGGCGAGGCGGGCGCAGATGTCGGTGAGTTCGCGCGCCATGACGACGGCGAGGCCCGCGTCCCGGTCGAGCTTGCGGCCGGCCTGGGGGCGGGCGGCGCGGGCCATGGCGTTGGCCTCGGCGGCCAGCTCGCGGGTGTAGTGCATGCAGGCGACGAGGTAGGCGCGGTGCTGCTCGCTGGAGGTGGAGACCATGGACTGGAGCTGGTCGTACGACTCCTGCAGCCAGCCCGGGGAATTCTTGTCGCCGCGCTGGGCGACATCCTTGGCGTGCGCGTCGGGGTCGGCGGGGAGGGTGCGGGCCAGCATCTGGATGCGGGTCACGAAGCCGTCGCCGTTGGCGACGTGCTTCAGCAGCGTGCCGAACCGGTCGACGAGCGCTTCCTGGTCCTCGCTGTCGCGGAGGCCGACGCCGGGGCCCTCGATCTCGATCGCGGCGGTGACGGTGCGGCGGTCGGCGTGCAGGAGTACGGCGATCTCGTCCGGGCCGAAGGGGGCGGCGAGCCAGTTGATGCGGCCGATGCCGGGCGGCGGCCCGATCTCGACCTCACGCCCGTCGGCGCCGACGCCGGCTTCCATGGCGGCGGAGCGGTAGGTCGTACCGCGGCGCAGGGTGCGCTTGTAGCTGCGGTTGATTTCAAACCATTTGTAGAAGGTGCGGTGCTTGTACGGGACGTACACGATCGCCAGGGCGAGGATGGGGAAGCCCACGAGCAGCACGATCCGCGGGCCCAGGTAGGGGACGGCCAGTCCGCTCATCATGCCGAGGAACGCCCCGGCGATGATCAGCGCGATCTCGCCGGTCTCGCGGTTCTTGCCGACGATCGCGTTCGGCCGGGCGCGGCCGATGAGATACGTACGGCGGGGCGTGATCGTGTGGGACGGAGTCGTCAACGCCCTCCACCTCCCGTGCTGTTGTTACCTGAACTGCCTGATCCGCCACCTCGGGGGGAGCGGCTGCCGTGCGGGGTGCCGGAAGTCGGGCCCGAGCCGCTGCGGGGCGGGGGCGCGGCGGGGGATCCGCCGCCGGTTCCGCTGCCGGGGTTGCGGGAGCTGTGCGCGGCGACACCGCCGCTGACCGGGTTGGCGGGCCGGCCGCCGCCGCTGCCGCTGTCGCCGGTGTTCTGGCCGCTGCGGCTGCTGTGGGTCTTGATGCCCTGGGAGACGAGAGCGGCGGGGGAGCTGATCAACGCGGCGGCCTGGGAGCCGTCGGTGGCCTGCTTGCGGTTGGTACGGGCGCCCTGGATCTCGTCGCCGAAGCCGGGGACGAAACGGTAGATCATCGCGGAGGCGAAGATCGCGAGCAGGATGATGGCGAGGCCGGAGACGACGGAGGAGAACGCGTTGGGCCCGCCGTCGGTGGAGAGGGCGCCGGCCAGTCCGAGGACGATGACGATGACCGGTTTCACCATGATCACCGCGATCATGATGCCTGCCCAGCGGCGGACGTGGCCCCACATGTTCTTGTCGACGAGGCCCGCGTAGACGACAACGCCGAGGAGGGCGCCGACGTAGAGCAGGGCTGCCCGGATGACGAGCTCCAGGTAGAGGACACCCGCGGCGAGGGTGGACACCAGCGAGACGATGATCAGCATGATCGGCCCGCCGCCGATGTCTTTGCCGCCCTTGAGCGCTTCGGCGAACGATCCGAAGAAGAGGTCGGCCTTGTTTCCGGTGGCCGAGGCGATCACGTCACTGACGCCGTCGGTGGCGGATACGACCGTGTACAGGATGAGCGGGGTGAAGGCCGAGGCGATGACGGTCAGCCAGAGGAACCCGACGGCTTCGGAGATCGCGGTGGTGAGCGGGACACCACGAATGGCGCGCTTGGCGACGGCGAACAGCCACAGGACGAGCGTGAGGATGGCGGAGGCCGCGAACACGATCGCGTACTGCTGGCGGAAGGTCGGGTTGGTGAAGTCGACGTTCGCGGTGTTCTTCACGGCGTCGCTGAGCTTGTCGATGATCCAGGCGGCGGCGTCGGCGCAGCCGCGAGCCAGGGAGGAGAGGGGGTCCAGGGAGTTGTCGAGGGTGGAGGAGGGGCTGGTCTTTCCGGCGCCTGCGTCGCCTTCTTCGCAGTACTGCTTGGCAGGGCCGATCAGCAGATCGCATGCGTTGTCGCTCGGGCTCGGGCTCGGGCTAGAGCTCGGGGACGGAGACGGGTTGGGAGCGGCGAACGCGCGAGCCGAGAAGAGCACAAGGGCTGTTTGAGCCGCCGTCAGTACGCTGACGACGGAGAGGGCTCGAAGGCGCGGACTACCTGGCATAGGTGAAGCCTCCGTACTCCTCGACAGCCTTGCTGATCTCGTCCGAGCTGGAGGCGGCGACATCGCCCGGGACCGGAGCCGGCCCGTCCTTCTGAGCGTCGCTCACAGCCCTCCATCCATCGCTTGTCCAACTGAGTTGGACGGTCCAGGTCTTCCACGAGGTCTTGACGGGATCGGTGGACCCCGGTCCGGACATGCCGATCAACCCCGTGTACCAGACCGAGACCTTGGCCGTATCGCCTTCGAGGGCTTCCAATTTTGTTCCCACGGGGATGGTTCGCGAGACGAATGTGCTGCCTTGCGGCGCATTTCCATCGGGATCCAGGCCGAGCTTGCCGAGGAAGTCGGAGGAGTATGCCGCGTCCTGCGGCCGTCTGAGCTTTGCCGCTGCCTCCGCGGTGTAAATCGCGTTCACGATCTCGTGGCGGGTGTCCGTCTTGAACATCCCGGCAGAGCCCAGCGCCACCGCGAAGTTGGACGCCGCGCTCTGCGCGCCCTGCTCGTCGTGGGCGAAGCCCGAAGGGATCGAACCGTTCTTCCCCGTCACCGGCTTCGTCCCCGTGGCCGCCGTGGACGACGAGTCCGGCTTGCTCCCCGCGCTTCCCGAACCGCCGCCGCTGTCGTTTTTGCCGCCTCCGCCCATGTTCGCGAACGCGATAGCCGCGATCAGGAGGACGACCACGCCGACCACCATGACGAGGGAGCGGGAGTTGCGGGCCGGGCGGCGGGGAGTGGTGTAGCCGTCGCCGCCCTCGCCGTCGGGGAAGCGGGTTCTGGTCTGGCGCGTACCGCCGAGGGTGCTGTATCCGTCGTCCGCACGGCCCGAGCCGCTGCCGTAGTCGTTCTCGTCGCCGAGGCTCATGCCGTGTACGCCCCCTCAACCGTTTCCTGAACCGGGTAGTACGACGGTAGCCGTGCGGGTTCTCGCTCGGGCGCGGTGTGGTGACTCGACATCAGGGAGACGCAACCTCTGCCGGTGGGCACGACGGACGGATGGTGTGGGAGTGGGCGGGACTGCCCCTGGCGTGGGCTGACAGCCGGTCAGACGGCCATCCCGTAGACGATGGTGAACAGGGTTCCCAGCGATCCGATGATGAACACACCGGTCAGACCGGCGACGATCAGCCCCTTGCCCTGCTCCGCGCTGAACGTGTCGCGCAGTGCCGTGGCGCCGATACGCTGCTTCGCCGCGCCCCAGACCGCGATGCCGAGGCAGAGCAGGATGGCAATGGCCATCACGACCTCGATCATTACGCGGGCCTCGTTGCCCAAGGTCCCGAACGGCCCCCAGTTCGGGGCGATTCCGCCGATGATGGTGGTGATGTCGCCCTTTTCAGCTGCCAGGATCATGTAAGTCACCGCCCCTGTTGGGTAGTTCATTGCCCCTGTCACACGACATGGGTCGCTCTCTATCTTCGCTGATGAAACTGCTCTCGCACGACGCCTTGACGGCTCTCTTTACCCGGATCCCGCACATTTGACCGGTCCGACCGTCCTGACCCGGGGTTCGAATCGGTGTATGACCGAATACGTATGGTTACTCTGTGTATCACGGGGTGTGACCCCGGGCAATGACTGCCATCCCGCCACCCTGGCCGAGACTCTCGCGCTGGGCCTGGTCAGCGCACGGCTGGTCAGGGCAGTGGGTGGTCGGAGCGGTGGGTGCTCAGAGCAGTGGGGAACGTGGGACGGGCGGCCGGGGTGGTGTCGTCCAGGTCGGTGGTGGCCGGAAATCGCACCAGGTGCCGTCGAAGGGAAACGTTCCGGCCTCGGCGAGCCGTGCGACCGATGCGCCCTCGCTCCTGATGGCTGACGCTTCGTCGGCCGTCCAGTACGCGGGGTCACCGGTCTTCTCGGCGAAGGACTTCTCGTCCTTCCATCGCCAGCTCCGGTCCGGCGCCACATTGATGTCGAGCTCGTGGTCGGTGATGTCGATGTCGTCGCCGTGATGGACCCGGCGCTCCAGATTTACGTACCAGCCACGGAACTTCTGTCTGCGGCCGAAGAGCCAGAGCACCGAGTGCGCTGCGCCGGTCGGCTGGTAGAAGAGTGCACTGCCCATCGGCCACCGGTCGGCGACCAGGGGGTACCCGCCCGCCGGGCGCTCGTGCGGGGCGATGTCCCGCAGGTGTGCACCGCGCGGAAGCTTCGTACGCCACATAGGTGTGCCGGTCTCCATCCACACCAGCTGGCCCGCCTCGGTGCGTTCGACAAGACGTACGGGCACCGAGGCGCTGAGGTGTCCGCCGATGAAGAAGTTCCAGCGGAGTATCCGGCCCGGGTCGTCGTTCATGCCGTTGATCATGCCCGCGTTGGAGCGGGCGGACACGTGGCCGGATGAGTGTCCGGCCACGTGTCCGGGGCGGTCACCGCGCGGGTGGGTGGAAATGCCGAGTACCGCGTCCTTCGTGCAAAAATGCCAAAGTGGGTGATATTGCGCAGATCTGATGAATCGGCTTCAAGTCGGGAGGCCCATGCTGCGTGCGAAGGCTCGGCAGGCCAGGCGAACGGCGGCGATCCGAGGAGCGAAATAGCGGTCCTGGCCGTTTCGGTGACCGTCGGGCCCCACGGTCGCCGTGGACGCGCGGGCAGAAGCGCGGGCCGGACTTCCACGAACCGTTCCCGCACCCACCGACTCCACGTCCGTCGTCACCGTCAAGTCGGGGGTGGCCGCAACGGCGACACGTCACCGCCGAAGGGGTGGTGCCGGTCTTCCGATTCGCTCCCCGACGGCCTCTGCCTGCCTTGCCGCCCACCGGCCCCGGACACCGACTCGGACACCGCCCCGGATGCGGCCCTCGGTGAACCGCTCGCCGAGCGCGACATCCGTGCACTCGTCGGCAACCTCCGCGACCTGCTCAGGGTGGACCGACGGTCCCTGATCCGGAGGCGGGGTGGTCGGCCCAGAAGTGCCCCCTGTGTTTGAACGTGACGGTCCACCCTTGATGTGTCACGTTTTCGCGAGGGGGGTGGGGCTGTCAGCTGCGGGGGAGGCCCACCTTGACGGCGCGTACGAGGGCTGCCCAGACAGCGGGGGTGGTGCGGAGTATCGCTCCGGTCGGGTCGCCGCTCTCGGTCAGGCAGACGGCGCCGGGGGCGGGAGCCGCTACGTGTACGCAGGAGTTGCCCTGGGCGCAGTAGGACGACTTCTGCCAGGTGCGTACGGACATCTCGGATTCCTTCACAGGTCGCGGGCGATGTTGTGGATGAAGTCCCTGGAGCCGTCACGGTCCAGCGCGGTGGCTTCCATGCGTCCGAGTAGTACGCGGTACTTCTCCAACTGGGTCTCGGCGTCGAGGAAAACGGGTCCGTGGGACTGGTCCAGGTTGACGGTGTCGAGCTGCGGAACCGGTCCGAGGAAGTAGTAGATCGACTGGCCCGATCCGGCAAACGTTCCTGCGGAGAACGGGATCACCTGGAGGGCGATGTGCTCACGTTCGCTCAGGTCGAGAAGATGCTGCAGCTGCTTGCGGGTCACCTTCGGACCGCCGAACTGCATGCGCAGCGCGGCCTCATGGACAACGGCCTGGTGTGGTGTCGGTGATTCCCGGAACAGCACGGCCTGTCGTTTGATACGGAACGAGACGCGGTGCTCGATGTCCGGAGGCGACAGCTCCGGCACGTCCTGGCGGAAGACCTCGCGTGCGTATTCCGTCGTTTGGAAGAGGCCAGGGATGTGAACGGTTACGGCTGTCCGCAGCCGACGGGCGTGGTGCTCGATCTCCGCCAGATCCAGGAGTGGTGCGGGCAGAATCTCTCGGTACTCCTCCCACCACCCGCGCGTGCGGTCGGCGGTCATGCTTCCCAGCGCGGCAACGACGTCCTTGTCGGTGCAGTCGTATTGGCCGGCCAGAGCGCGCAGCCGTGCCAGGCTCACGCCGATGCGGCCGGCCTCCATGTTGCTGATCTGGTTCTGCTTCACGCCCAGGAGTTGACCGGCCTGGGTGGCAGTGAGGCCTGCGCGCTCACGGAGTTTGCGCAGCTCGACGCCAAACCGGAGTTGACGACCCGTCGGACGGGTTCTCACGGGTTTACTCGCCTCCTTGAGCGGCCGGTCACCCATAAGGGTGTCAGTTTATGGATTCGCCGCGAATCGGTTAACGCGTTAGCGATCGGTCGCTACCTTGGGTGTCAGGCCACCAGCCCGGAAGCACCCCGCTCGACGGAGCGGTCTCGTCACCGGGCAACTCGAAGCGCACCTTCCAACTTCCCTCCGTGAACGGAGACTTCCATGGCCAGTGCCACGGTATCGCCGCCCTGGACGTACACCCTCCAACTTCCGCAGGATCCCCGCGCACCTGGCGTGGCCCGTACGACCCTTCGCACCATCCTGCGCGTGCACGGAATGCGTGAACTCATCGAGATCGCCGAACTGCTGGCGAGCGAGCTGGTCACCAACGCCTACCTGCACTCCTCGGGGGAGTACTCACTGCGCCTGCGTGACGCCGGGCGCAGTCGTATCCGGCTCAGCGTCTGGGACACCAACCCACACATCCCCGCCCCGTTCCAATGGAGCGCCGAGGCCTCGGCGGAGCTTGCCGAACGAGGGCGCGGGCTGTACCTCGTCACCCTCTACGCGGAGAGCTGGGGCGCGTACCCCATACGCGGCGGGCTGCCGGGGCAGGGCGGGAAGCTCCTCTGGGTGGAGTGCGTGGCCAAGGGGGAGGACGAGGGGGAGTGCGGGCCGGGCGACAGACGTACGGGGCGGGCATAGCCTCGTTGCATGGTGCGGAGTGAGGCAAAAGACGTGGCCGGGTATCTGGACGAGGTGCCCGAGGAGCGCAGGGACGCCCTGGCGAGGCTGCGGGAGCTGTGCCGGGCGGAGCTGGCCGGGTTCGACGAGGTCATGGCGTACGGCATGCCCGCGTACGAGCGGGATGGCACCGCGGAGATCGCGTTCGCCTCGCAGAAGCAGTACATCTCCTTCTACCTGATGCGCAGCGACGTACGTGAAGCCTTCGCGGAGCGGCTGGCCGGGCAGGACATGGGGAAGGGCTGCCTGCGCTTCCGTAAGGCGGAGGCCATCGACTACGCCCTGGTGCGGGATCTGCTCCGGGCGACGGCCACGGCGGTGGGGCCGGACGCGGTCTGCTGAGCGGACTCGGCACTCCTGTGACCGGCGGAAATTCGCTGGCGGTGGGCCGGGTGGCCGCGCAGGAAGGAGCCGTGAGCGCCTCTGCTCCGTACCCTCGGTCGCTGCCCAGAACCCCGCCGACCGGCGGACTTTCGTCCGCGCCACGCTCGACCTGGGGGACGTGCTGTTGCGCCCATGGGGACGTGAGGCCGCCGAGCTGGACGTGATGCTCGACGGCCTGATAGCCGCCGCGGACCCGCTGATCGCCCGCTGGAACCCCTTCCCGGCAGCTGATCACACCGAGGCCGTGGCTACTGAACACTCCCGGCCGCCCGTGGACGGAGCGTGGCCACCGGAGCGACGGGTGCGGTGACCGACCGGGCCTTCGATACGCCGACGCCCGACGGATCGATATCGTCCAAGCCGTCGGGAACGAGGCATCCTGCCGGGTCGCCCGCCGCTGCGGCTACATTCCCGAGGGCACGCTGCGCGAGTCCCACGGCCAGGTCTACTCCGACGCCCACGGCTACACCGCCCTCCGCTACGAGCGGGTCGGCTCCTGACGGAGTCGTTCCTTCCAGATAAGTGCGCGGTCCCTGCTCCGGACAGTCCGGGGCAGGGACCGCGGACGTTTTCGAGTCCTGGAGGCAGTCTGGTGATCACCGGACAGCAGGTTGAATACCCGGCCAACGATCCGAGCCGGGCCACTAGGAGCAGACGACATGGGGGTGGCGACCCAGTCGGGTTGGATGCGTGTCGAGGCTGTCGGCGCCGCCCGGTGACAGCTCGTTCGGGTGAACCGAGCAGCCTGGTAAGCCGGTTGGCCGAAGCCATAACGCCGGGAACGGCGCATGGGAACGGCGTGTCGCTCGCCCGGGATTTGGCACAGTGCCGCTTCACGATCAAGTCCACGGTCAAGGACGGAACGGGGTGACCGGAGTGGCAGTGATGGGACAGCCGGGGGGCCGGCAACGGCTGAGTGATCTCGCGGAAGAGGGCGGCGGTGACGGGGACGTACTGAAGCACAGCGACGGGGCCTGGCTACGGGCCGCCAGCGGCGCGGAAGGGATGCGCACGCACCTGACCCCGGTGAAGTCGGAACTGGAGACCGCGCACGTGGGCCTGCTCGCGGGAACCGCCGGTCTGACCGCGCTGGCGGAGCTGGGAGCCGTACGGGAGTCGTGGGAGCGACGGTTCGAGGCCGCGCGGGGAGAGTGCGGGGCGCTGGCGGGGAAGTTGCGCGCCGTCGTTCGGGACCAGGGCGAGACGGACGAGGCCGTGAAGGCGTCGTTGGCAAAGGTGGCGGGTGGGGCGGGATGACTCTCACCTGGGCGCAGTTACGGGACCTGAAGTGCGGCGAACTGGAAGGCGCGGCCGACGGCTGGGGAAAGGCGAGCAACCGTGCCGACGCGGGCCGGGACCGGATCGAGACGCAACTGCTGACCGGGTTGCGCGATACGCAGCGTGGTGCGGCGGCGGGTGCGGCGGTGAGGCGGCTGCAGCAGATGGGCCGCAACTTGCAGTACCTCTACACGGAGTGCGGTCTGCTCCGTACGACGTTGAACAGCCTGGCCCATGAACTGCGCGCCCAGCAAAAGGCTTTGCGGGATGCGCTGGACGACGCCGAGTCCCTGAAGTTCAGCGTGCACGGGGACGGTTCGGTGACGTACCCGGCGGCGGGCGAAGGCCTGATCGACGGCAAGCCGCTGCCGGGCGGGACGGCCTCGGTGGGGGAGGTGCCGGGCCTCCTGCCGCCCTCGGGCCTGGTCGCGCCCAACCCGAACGTGGCGAAGGCGCAGGACATCGCGGACCGGGTGGCGAACGCGGTGCGGACGGCGGCCGAGATCGATTGGCGGTACGCCCGGATCCTGCACAAGTTGAAGGCCGAGGAAGGCCTGAAGGTCCCCGATGCCACATGGACAGACGCGGCGGGCGACGCGGCCGCGGTACGGGAGGCGGCCCGCGGCTACCTGAAAGACGGCATCCCTCGTGACGCGTCCCCGGCCGAACGGAAGGCATGGTGGGCCGGCCTGACAGACGAACAGCGCGAGGAGTACCTCGCGGTGTACCCGGACCAGATCGGCAATTTGGACGGCATTCCGGCCCTGGTGAGGGACGCGGCGAACCGGGACAATCTGCAGCTGCTGATGGGGAAGCTGGAAGGGCGGGACGACACGAAGTCGGAGACGCAACTGGCGGGGTTGCGAGAAATCGACCGGCAGTTGCGGGAGGGGAGCAAACCTGGGGAGCCGCCGATGTACTTGCTCGGGATCGGCGACAAGGGGAATGGGCGTGCGATCGTTTCGTTCGGTGACCCTGATACCGCAAGAAATGTTTCGGCGTATGTCCCCGGGTTGAACACGTCCCTCGACGAGGAATTCGCGAAGAATGATCTCAAACGCGCCCGTGACACAGCGATTGGTACTCGAATTCACGATTCATCGAGTGCGGCGATCGTGTGGCTTGGCTACGATGCGCCGCAGTCCCCGGATTGGATGGGGAGCCTGGATGTTATAGGCGATGAAAAGGCAGAGAAGGGTGGGCGTGCTTTCAATGGATTCATGAGTGGCCTGTCGGCAACCAACGAAAATAGAGACCCGCATCTGACCGCTATTGGTCATTCATACGGTTCGCGCACAGTGGGTGCTGCCACGCAGCATGACGGTGGGATCCCAGGAGTGGACGACATCGTCCTTGTCGGCAGCCCGGGGGTAGGTGTCGACCGAGCAGAGGACCTCGGGGTCGGGAAGGACCACGTCTTCGTCGGGGCTGCTGAACATGACGTGGTGACCAAACTCCCGTCGAAGCAGCAGAGTGTTGCCGGTGTTCTGGGGCTGGTCGCTGCTGGGCCAGTGGCCTCCTATGCCGCGGGGGACATTGCAGATCAGGGGGACGATGACCTTTGGTTCGGCAAGGACCCGGCGAGTGCGGCGTTCGGTGCAAGGCGTTTTGAAGTGGACGAGGGGCCGAGGCTGATCAATGGTGAAGGGATCTCCTTCGATGCGCACTCCAATTATTTCGACCCGAGGCGAGATTCCGTATCGGCAAATAATATTGCCTTGGTGGCGGCAGGGCGTGCAGGAAAGTTGAAGGTGGAGGAATACCGGTGAGGAGGCAGATCCGGATTTTGATGGTGCTGCTCCTGCTGGCGTCACTCTCTGCATGCGCCAAGGGTGCCATTTATTCGAACGAGAGAAGGTCAGACATGGATATGCAGGAAGCGGCGGAACATGCTGACGGAATCCTTGACGCCTTATTGCAGGAGATTCATCCGCAGGTTCAGTGGACGCACGGACCTACCACCACGGGCAGTTGTGACGTGACTCGACGGCGCACGGTAATGACCATCGTGTCGGCAGAGCGTCGAGGTAGCTTCCTGGGCGTGGTCGATCGTTTCTGGAGGAAGAGCGGCTACAGGATCAAAGCGATCAACAATGATCCGGACGTACCAGCAATCTTTGCACAGACGCAGGATGGGTTTGGAGTCAGCCTGATCATCGGAGGCGAAGGCCAAGCTTTCTTCGAGGTCGACAGCCCATGCGTTCAGGAATCTGAAGTCGCAGATCCAATTGCCAAACCCAACGGACCGAGCTACGCGGACGTCGAGATCATCCCCCGCCCCAACGTCCGGTCCGACTTCTGGTCCGCCGGAGCCCCCTGACGTTGCGTCTGCGTCGCCAATGACCCATAACAGGCCAGTCGGTGGCGGTAAGGGACAGGTCGACCACCTGGGCCTTTGAGTCTTGCATTGGGCCCTGGGGCCCATGCCGCGCCCGGTGTTGGTGTGGTCGCATACAGAGACCGGTTGAACTGTCACTGCGCCCACTCACCAAGCTGGGAGACCCGTCGTGTCTGGCATACGAGAATTAGCGATTCCGGGTGGCGCTGACATGAGTGCCGCCGAGGCCCGTTCGGGCAGGCGGTCGTTGTCGCGTCCTCTGCAGGCGGTGCTGATTCTCGTCCGGCTGCTCTTCGTCGTCACCGTCGTCGGTGTGCTTGACGCGCTCGTCGTGGCCTCGTCCGTCGACGCGGTGGACGGACGGCTGTTGGGCATGCTGCTGTACGCGGCGCTGCCGGGTGTCACCGGGTTCGTGCTGTCGCTGTACGTGCGGACCGGTGGCGTCTGGATCTGGCGCGGGCTCCTTGCCGTACACGCCTGGCTCACCGTCGGCGCCCTGGCGACGCTGGGCGAGGGCACCGGCGGGCAGGGGGTGGCGCAGCTGGTGATGCCGGTCGCCGTCGTCGTCCTGCTGCTCCGGTCCGGCTCCCGTGAATGGTTCGGGCTCAGCCTCGAACAGCGCGTCGAGCACCGGCCGTTCAGCATCGCGCGGATGATCAAGTGGCGTCGGGACGCCGGGCAGACCGCGATGGAGTACCTGGGCATGATCCTCGTGGTCGTGGCCCTCATCGGCGGGCTCGCGGCGACGGGGATCGGCGGGCAGTTGACCGGCGAGATCCGGAACGCCATCTGCCAACTCACCGGAAGCGCCTGCCCGGCACCCGACGTCGAGGTGGTTGCCGGTAAGGGTGCGGATACCGGTGGTGGTGCCGGCTCCGAGGGCTCCACCGTGACCGGCGGCACGGGCTCCGGCGGGTCGGAGACATCCGGCGGCGGTACGGACTCGGGCGGCTCCGCTGCTTCCCGAGGGTCCGACGCGTCCGGCGGTTCCACGACATCCGGAGGGTCCGACGCGTCCGGCGGTTCCGGCGCATCCGGCGGATCCGGGGGTACGGACTCCTCCGGCGGCTCCGGCGGTTCCGGAGGTACGGACTCCTCCGGCGGATCCGGCGGAACAGGCACCTCCGGCGGTTCCGGCGGCTCGACCGGTGGTGATTCTTCTACGCAGGTCGACGCGGGTAGACAAGAGCCGGGGCCGAACTCCTCCCGCCCCTCGGACGGCGACTTCATCTCCGGCGTCATCGGTGACGACGGCCTGTGGGGCGACGTCAGCGGTGCCGTCGACGCGGTCATCCACCCCATCGACACCGTGAAGGACATCGCCGACCAGTACGGCCAGTCCGCCCGTGGCGCGAGCGACAAGTGGAACAAGGGCCAGTACATCGCCGCCGCCTGGGACATGGCCAAGGCGTCCGGCGGGGGCGGTGACGCGGTCGCCGGACTGCCCGGCTCCGGATCGCGCGTCGAGGCGGCGGTACGGGACAAGGAACGCGAGTACCTCAACGACCGCATCCCGAGCAATGCCACCGCGGCCCAACGCAAGGACTGGTGGAACGGGCTGACGCAGCAGCAGCGCGATCAGTACCTCGACCTCTCCCCGGACCGGATCGGCAATCTGGACGGCATCCCGGTGGCGGACAGGGACGCGGCCAACCGGAAGAACCTCCCGAACCTGATCTCGAAGCTGGAGGGGAAGACCGACTCCAAGTCGAAGGACCAGCTGGCGGGGTTGCGGGAGATCGACCGGCAGCTGAAGGAGGGCAGCCAGCCGCCGATGTACCTGATCGGCATCAGCGACGAGGGCAACGGCCGGGCCATCGTCTCCTACGGGAACCCCGACACCTCGAAGAACGTGTCGGCGTACGTGCCGGGGCTCAACACCTCCCTGGACGAGGAGTTCGCGAAGAACGACCTCAAGCGGGCCCGTGACACGGCGATCGGCGCCCAGGGGTACGAGCCGTCCACCGCGTCGATCGTCTGGCTCGGATACGACGCGCCGCAGACACCGGACGGGCTGCACAGCCTGGCCGTCGCGGGCACCGGCCGGGCGGAGAAGGGCGGCGTGGCCTACAGCGAGTTCATGGGCGGTATCGCGGCCACCAACCAGAACGCGGACCCGCACATCACGGCCATCGGGCACTCCTACGGCTCACGTACCGTGGGCGCGGCGACGCAGCGCGACGGCGGCATTCCGGGGGTGGACGACATCATCCTGGTCGGCAGTCCAGGGGTGGGGGTGGACCGTGCCGTGGACCTCGGCGTCGGCAGCGGACACGTCTTCGTCGGCGCCGCGGCCAACGACCCGGTGACCAAGCTCCCGTCCAAGACGCAGGCCGCCGTGGGCGTGATAGGGATGATTCTGGGAGGCCCCGCCGGCGCGTACATCGCCGGGGACCTGGCCGACCCGGGCGACGACGACCTCTGGTTCGGCAAGGACCCGGCGAGCAAGGCCTTCGGGGCCAAGCGGTTCCCGGTGGCCCCCGGCCAGCCCTTGATCAGCACGAGTGGTGTGAGCTTCGACGCGCACTCCAACTACTTCGATCCGGTACGAGACGCTATGTCGGCGGACAGCATCGCTCTGATCGTGTCGGGACACTCCGACAGGCTCAAGATGGAGGAACAGCGATGAAGCGAAGGTTCCAGATCGTTGCGGTGGCCCTGGCTTTCGGCTTCGCACTGTCCGGCTGCGGCAACGACAGCGGACAATCGAACGGCAGCGCAAGCGCCGGGAGCACCAAGAGCAGCAAGAGCGGCAAGGAGCGCGGTATGAACATGCAGGAGGCCGCCGAACGGTCCGACGCCATGCTCGACGCCGTACTGAAGGAGATCGACCCCGAGGTCCAGTGGGCGCACGGTCCGACCACGACGGGCAGCTGCGACGTGACGCGCAGGCGCACCGTGATGACCATCGTGTCGGCCGAGCGCCGGCAGAACTTCCTGAACCAGGTCGAGAAGTTCTGGCGCGAGAGCGACTACCGCATCAAGGCGAAGAACAACGACAAGGAGTTCCCGGCGGTCTACGCGCAGACGAAGGCCGGATTCGGTATCAGCGTGAGCTTCCGCGGCAAGGGCCAGGCGTTCTTCGAAGCGGACAGTCCCTGCGTGAAGGAGTCCAAGGTCGCTGCCCCTGCCGCCAAGCCGAACGGTCCGGCGTACGAGGGGGTCTACCCCCTCCCGCGTCCCAATGTGCACTCCGACTACTGGTCCACGGGGGCATCGTGAGGGGCGGTCAGCGCACGGAACGCGCCGGTCGGCGCACAGAACTGGCCGGTCCGTGACTCCGGTGACCCCGTTGATTCGTACACACCCGCGAAACCACCCATGAACCCGGCCCCGATGGGGGAAGGTTGAGGGGTGCGTAAATTCTGGGTGATCGGTGGCATCGGTGTCGGCATGGCCATGTGCTTCGTGGCTCTGCTCGTCGTCGGTACGTACTCCGCCGCTGCCGGACTCGTCAGTTCCGGCAGGAGCGGGGCCGTCGGGCTGTCGAAGGGGGCCGTGCCGGCGAAGTACCAGCCCCTGGTGGAGAAGTGGGGCAACCTCTGCCCCGCCATCAACCCGGCTCTCCTGGCTGCCCAGTTGTA
This sequence comes from Streptomyces sp. NPDC057543, assembly GCF_042801895.1. NCBI lineage: Bacteria > Bacillati > Actinomycetota > Actinomycetes > Kitasatosporales > Streptomycetaceae > Streptomyces > Streptomyces sp. NPDC057543. The sequence continues at coordinate 19,293 of NZ_JBHVFF010000095.1, forward strand.
CCAGGAGAGCGGGTGGAACCCCCGCGCCGAGAGTCCCGCCGCGGCTCAGGGCATCGCGCAGTTCATCCCGGGCACCTGGGCCGGACACGGGATCGACGGGGACGGGGACGGGGACCGTGACGTATGGGACCCGGCCGACGCGATTCCGTCCGCCGCCTCGTACGACTGCGAACTCGCCGGGTACGTGAAGAAGGTGCCGGGGGATCAGACGAACAACATGCTGGCCGCGTACAACGCCGGTGCGTACCGGGTGATCCGGGCGGGCGGAGTGCCGGCCATCGCGGAGACGCAGAACTACGTCACCATCATCCGGTCCCTGGAGAAGAGCTTCGCTCGGCCCGTCGGACGGGTGCAGCCCTCGGAGCAGGCGGCGGGGGCGATCTACTTCGCGCAGAAGAAGCTCGGTACGAAGTACCTGTGGGGCGGCAACGGCACGGCCGAGCAGGGCGGACGGTTCGATTGTTCGGGGCTGACCCAAGCCGCGTACCGCACCGTGGACATCGAGCTTCCCCGGGTGGCGAACGACCAGTACAACGCCGGGCCGCACCCCTCGCGCGACGAACTGCTCCCCGGCGACCTGGTGTTCTTTTCGGACGATCTGAACGACTCGCGGGCCATCCACCACGTGGGGCTGTACGTCGGTGGCGGATATATGATCAACGCGCCGTACACCGGGGCCGTGATCCGGTTCGACAAGATCGACACGCCCGACTATTTCGGTGCGACACGGGTGACCAAGGACGGGGCCGCGGCCCTTCCGACCGCCCGTCCGGCGGCGTGACGCAGGCGTGGCGGTGGCCGGAACTCTCCGTGAAGCCTGGGCCCTGAGCTGCGACGATGAGTCACTCTTCGATAACGTCATGGTGATCATTCGGTGGAGAGTGGAACGCACGCACGGAGCAGGTCGTTCCCTGGGGGACGGGATCGACCGGGACAGCGGTGCTCTGACCACGCGGCGCCGACCGGGGAAGCCCTCACGGGCGGCGCACCCGCCCAGTACCGATCCACGCAGTACAGATCCAAGTAGTACAGATCCACGCAGTGATCGAACCGATACGGGGGTTCGTCAAGGCGGTGCACATCGGCGTGCCCCGCGGCAGCAGACAAGGCAAGGGGCCGCAGCAGATGGCTGGACTCGCACTGGATGGGTCGAACCCCGATGTCAGCCTGCTCTACGACATCAACGGGCTCGCGAAGTCCGCTCCCACCTGGTTCGACCGGGTCATGGAGTTCGTCGGTGAGTACGGGATCATGCTCGGGATGGTCCTGGTGGTCCTGTGGTGCTGGTGGAGCGTGCGCCGGCATGGTACGGCCGACGATTCGGTGACGGCGGTCTCCGGGATCGTCTGGGCACCGCTCGCCGCCGGGATCGCGCTGCTCATCAACATCCCGATCCGTGGCTTCGTGCAGCGCCCGCGCCCGTTCAGGGACCATCAGGGGCTGGACGTCCTGGTGGCGGGGAAGAACGACTTCTCCTTCGTGAGCGACCACGCCACGATGGCGATGGCCCTGGCCGTCGGGCTCTTCGTGGCCAACCGGAAGTTCGGTCTCGTGGCGATCGTCCTCGCCCTGCTGGAAGGGTTCTGCCGGATCTACATGGGCGTCCATTACCCGACCGACGTCATCGGCGGATTCGCGCTCGGCACCGCGGCCGCCCTGCTGCTCGCTCCGCTGGCGATGATGCTGCTGACCCCGTTGACGGCGGCCGTCTCCCGTTCGGACCGGCTCGGGTGGCTCGTACGGTCGCGTCGGCCGGCCCCGTCGGCAGCGCCCGACGGACGGACCGGCGCCGTCGGGATTCCGGAACCGCGGCCGGGCACGGGCGGCGGGGACGGCGAGAAGGACCTGGCCGCGTAGGAAGCGTTCGGGAGACGAGCGGGCAGGGAGAGAAAGCGTCCGCGGCGCGGTGGCGTCAGAGTGCTTGCGGGAAGGCGAAGAGGCGCCCCGGGTCGTACTGCTTCTTCAGGCGGGTGAGCCGGTCGGCCGCCGAGCCGTAGTAGGCCCGGCGCCAGTCGGTCAGTGTCGGGTCCGTGTAGTTCTGGTACGCCGCTCCGGACGCGTACCGGCGCATCGCCGCATGGGTGTCTTTCAGCCAGTCCTGTTGGGCGTTGCCCGCCGTGCCGGCGCGCCAGGAACCGATGTACTGGGCGAGTACGCGCGAGCGGCGGTGGACGAAGGCCGTCGCCTCCGGAGAGACGCGGTTGATCGCCCCGCCGAGTGCGGTGAGCGCGACGGAACCACCGCCTCCGCTCTGGGTCACGGGAATCCGGGTGAACGCCTCGGCCCGGTCGAGCAGCGCCTGCACGCCCGCCGGGGACAGGGCTCGGTCGTAGAAGTCGGAAGCGGCGGCGTACGTCTCCCGCTGGAGCGTGCCCTGAGGGGTGCGGCCGGGCGTCGTACCCGGCAGATGGCACTCGGCGTCGGTGATGCCCGAGCAGCCCGCGTACACGAGCATCGACTCCTGGTAGCTGCGGCGGCGCAGCGATACGGAGGAGGCCGAAGCGCCGATCCGGTCGGCGAGGCGGTCGACGGCGTTCTTCAGGTCGCCGTACGTACCGAGGCTGAACGCGGCCACGGAGACGTTCGGATTGCCGCCGCCCGGGCCCGCGTCGAGATGCGCGGAGGACCAGATCTCGTCGGGCTGGGACGGTCCCCAATCCTGCCAGGCCGTGACGACGGAGCGGGCGCGCGACCAGGGCCAGGACATGTACGCGGCGACGGTCTGCGGGACCGGGCGGGTACGGAACCTCAACTCGGTGACCACGCCGAAGTTGCCGTTGCCCGCGCCGCGCAGCGCCCAGAAGAGGTCCGGGTGGTGCTTGGCGTCCACGGTGAGGGTCTTGCCGTCGGCCGTGACGACGGTGGCCGCGGTGAGGCTGTCGCAGGTCAGGCCGTACGCGCGGGACGCGACGCCGTGACCGCCGCCGAGGGTGAGGCCGGAGATGCCTACCGTGGGGCAGGAGCCGCCTGGGATCGTCAGGCCGTGCCGGGCGAGGCCCTGGTAGACGTCGATGAGCTTGGCGCCCGCGCCGATCGTGCCGTTCTCCTCGACGCGGGACAGTGACGAGACGTCGACGACGAGGCGTCCGTCGCCGCTGGACCAGCCCGCGTAGGAATGGCCGCCGCTGCGGATGGACACGGGGATGGCGGTGCGGCGGGCGAAGGCCAGGCACTCGCGGATGTCCGCCTCGTGCCTGACGTAGGCGACGGCGGCGGGTTTCTGGCTGTCGAAGCGGGTGTTGTAGAGCTGACGGGCGGTCGGATAGGCGGCGTCCTGGGGGCGTACGAGGGCGCCGTCGAGGCTCCTGGCCAGGGCGGACCAGTCCGCGGGGCCGGACGGCGCGGGCTTCGACGCGACCGGTGAGGTCGGTGAGGGGGGAGTGGCATCCGTGGCGCCCGTGGCGCCCGAGGGGTTGCTGCCGGAGTCGGAACCCGAGCCGGATGCGCCGCTGCAAGCGGTCGCGGTGGCGCCGGTGAGGGCTGCTGCGGCCCCCGCGAGGAGCAGGGTGCGCCGGTCGGGCAGGGGCAGCGGGTTCATCGGACCTCCGGGTCGGGCGCTCATGGGCGGTCGGTGGGGGACACCTGGAGAAGACGGATCAGAGGGGGAGGGGGGAGGAACGGGGCGTCGGGGAAAGGTGTCAGGGCGCGGCGCGGTGTTCCGCTGCGTCCGTGCGGGCCCGGTCCCGGGAGCGACGGGCCGGCCCGGACCAGCCGCAGTTGCAGCGCGCGGTGCAGAACGAGCCGCGTTCCACGGTCGTGGGATCGTGCCAGGCGGATGCGGTGGTGGGGGGAGTCTGCGGGGCCTCTTCGGTGTGTTGGACGTACACCCGTCCACGGTACTGGGCACGGCCACCCGGCGGCGTGACGTACGGGAGCGGCGTGACGGGGGACACGGGCTGTCGTTATGCGGAACGGATGGGGGGCTCGGGCAAGCGGTACGTCGTTGGGGGTTGGCAGGCGATGGTGGTGCAGCAGCACAGGTCCGGAGGCGGGGCGCGTGCTCTCTGCGCCCTTGCCGTGGTGGGCGTGATGGCGGCGACCGCCGGATGCGCGGGCGGCGGTGGCGGCGGCGACCGTGCCATGGCCGACGAGCGGGGTGGGGCCGATTCCCTCGACGCGGTCCGCCGCGCTGCCGCGGTGCTCGCCGGGACGGCGACGGTGACCGGTAGGGGAACGGCGACGGTGAGCGGGTCCGCCCACGGTGCCGAGGCCGGTGCCGGAGACCGGATCGTCGCCACAAGCGCCGAGGTGCGTACGTCGATGGAGACCGCGGCGGGCGGCACGCGGGTGACGATCAGGGGCCGGGGGACGTACGACTTCCGGCACCGGACGGGCCGGCTCACGGTCGTGCTGCCCAAGGACGCCGCAGGTGAGGACGAGCACCGCCCCATCATCGAGCTGCTGGCCCCCGGCGCGCTCTACATGATGAACCGCGGTGCCGGAGTGCCGGAGGACAAGTGGGTCAGGGTCGACACGACGACCCTGGCGGACGGCAACCTGGTCACCGGCGGTGTGACCGATCCGATGGCCGCCGCCGAACTGCTGCTGGGGGCTCGGCAGGTGACCTACGTGGAGAGGACCGAGCTCGCCGGGGTGACCGTGCGCCACTACCGGGGCGTTTCGGACATCGGGCGGGCGGCGCGCGAGGTCTCGCCGGAATCGCGCGGGGCATTGGCCGCCGCGGCGAAGGGCTTCCGTACGCGCACGGTGCCGTTCGACGCGTATCTCGACGAGCAGGGGCGGCTGCGCAAGGTGCGCCACCGCTTCAGCTTCGCCAACGAGGGGCCGGCGGTGGAGGTGGTGTCGACGACGCTGCTGTACGGATTCGGAGTGCCGGTCTCCGTACGGCTGCCGGACGACAGCGACATCTACACCGGGGAGATCCGGCAGAGATAGCAGGGCGGGGAGTGGGGCGTGGGCAGAGCGGCGTAGGCAGGGCGGCGGGCGGGAAATGGTCCGTCCGTGCCATGCGCGTCGTGTGGTCCACTCCTTACGCTAGGAGGACGGTGACGGCAGCGAGAGGTGAGTGACGCGGTGATGCTCGGCACGCGGACCGTATCCGACCATGTGGCCCTCGCCGAGATCGAGCTCTGCGGTGAGCTGATGATCGCCGCTTCGGCCGCACGCGGGGAACGGCTCAGTGCGGACCGTATCGACGAGGTCCTGAACGTCCGGGTGATCGCGGAACGGGCCACCGTCCCCCGGCGGTCCGACCACCGGGGGTGAGGGCGGGGTTGGGCGCGGGGCTCCGCATCAGGTGCGGAGCAGGCGGGCGATGGCCTTCGTGGCTTCCTCGACCTTCGCGTCGATCTCCTCGCCGCCCTTGACCGCCGCGTCGGCGACGCAGTGCCGCAGGTGCTCCTCCAGCAGTTGGAGGGCGAAGGACTGGAGCGCCTTCGTGGACGCCGAGACCTGCGTGAGTATGTCGATGCAGTAGACGTCCTCGTCGACCATGCGCTGCAGGCCGCGGATCTGTCCCTCGATCCGGCGCAGCCGCTTGAGGTGCTCGGCCTTCTGGTGGTGATAGCCGTGTATACCCCGGTCGTGGTCGGTGACGACCGGTTCCGCGACCGATTCCGTCGCCGCGGTGGCGGCGGTGGTCCCGGCGGCCTCGGTGGTGGTCATTTCTGCCTCCCGTATTCCCTTTACCCTGCCGTTTACATACCCCTGGTGGGTATATTCTAACGAATTCTGCCGAACCGTGACCGGGGGCCCGTGCTGATCAGCGTGTCCGATGCGCGACACTGAAGAACGCCGGTTAGCCGTGGCCGGATGATGCACCTAGCATCAGCCTGACCGAATCCAAAGCACCCCGAGGACCCCACGTGCGCTTTCGTCTGACCCCCAGGGAGACGAGCTTCTACGACATGTTCTCCGCATCCGCGGACAACATCGTCACGGGCTCGAAACTCCTGATGGAACTGCTCGGGGCGGATTCTGCCTCCCGAGTCGAGATCGCGGAGCGCATGCGGGCAGCGGAGCACGCGGGGGACGATGCCACCCACGCGATCTTCCACCAGCTGAACTCCTCTTTCATTACGCCCTTCGACCGCGAGGACATTTACAACCTCGCTTCTTCGCTCGACGACATCATGGACTTCATGGAGGAGGCCGTCGACCTGGTCGTGCTGTATCAGGTCGAGGAACTTCCCAAGGGCGTCGCCCAGCAGGTCGAGGTGCTGGCCCGCGCGGCCGAGCTGACCGCCGAGGCGATGCCGGGTCTGCGCACGATGGACAACCTCACCGAGTACTGGATCGAGGTCAATCGTCTGGAGAACCAGGCCGACCAGATCCACCGCAAACTGCTCGCCCACCTCTTCAACGGCAAGTACGACGCCATAGAGGTGCTGAAGCTCAAGCAGATCGTGGACGTACTGGAAGAGGCGGCCGACGCTTTCGAGCACGTCGCCAACACGGTGGAGACCATCGCGGTCAAGGAGTCCTGAACCACGTGGACACCTTTGCGCTGATCGTGACCATCGGTGTCGCGCTCGGCTTCACATATACGAACGGTTTCCACGACTCGGCGAATGCCATCGCCACGTCCGTCTCCACCCGTGCGCTCACACCACGTGCGGCACTGGCGATGGCCGCGGTGATGAACCTCGCGGGTGCTTTCCTCGGCAGCGGTGTCGCCAAGACCGTCAGTGAGGGTCTGATCGCGACCCCCGAGGGTCACAAGGGGATGGGAATCCTCTTCGCCGCGCTGGTCGGTGCGATCATCTGGAACCTCATCACCTGGTACTTCGGGCTGCCGTCCTCGTCCTCGCACGCACTGTTCGGCGGCATGGTCGGTGCGGCACTCGCCGGCGGGACGCTGGTGCACTGGGACGGGGTGCTCGACAAGGTCGTCATCCCGATGTTCGTCTCGCCGGTCGTCGGCCTCGTCGTCGGCTATCTCGTGATGGTCACGATCATGTGGATGTTCCGGAAGGCCAATCCGCACAAGGCCAAGCGCGGCTTCCGGATCGCCCAGACGGTCTCGGCCGCGGGCATGGCGCTCGGTCATGGTCTGCAGGACGCGCAGAAGACGATGGGTGTCGTCGTGATGGCCCTGGTCATCGCCGATGTCGAGAGCCCGAGCGACCCGATTCCGGTCTGGGTGAAGCTCGTCTGCGCGCTGATGCTCTCGCTGGGTACGTACGCCGGTGGCTGGCGCATCATGCGGACGCTCGGCCGGAAGATCATCGAGCTGGACCCGCCGCAGGGGTTCGCCGCCGAGACGACGGGCGCCTCGATCATGTTCGGCTCGGCGTTCATGTTCCACGCGCCGATCTCCACGACGCATGTGATCACCTCCGCGATCATGGGCGTGGGCGCCACGAAGCGGGTGAACGCGGTGCGCTGGGGGGTCGCCAAGAACATCATCCTGGGGTGGTTCATCACGATGCCGGCCGCGGCGCTGGTCGCCGCCGCGAGTTACGGGGTCGTGGTGCTGCTCTTCGGGTGACGGGACGGTGGGGTTACCGGGGTCGCCCGGTGGCTGCCCTGCCCCCGATCTCCCCAGGGCCTCAAGGGCATGGGGACCCTCTCGACGGGCTTGACTTCGGCCCGGCCGGCCGGCTTCGTCATGTGCGAGCTTGATCCAGTGGTACGAAATGGGGCCGCCCCCACTCCATATGCGGGAG
>NZ_JBHVFF010000096.1:0-26435 GCF_042801895.1 Streptomyces sp. NPDC057543
CCACCCATCGGGTGTCGCGGCGGCGACCGGGCTCGTCGGCTCAGTGCGTGCCTCGTTCCGCGCACTCTGTGCTCCGGACGGAGTGGGGTCTGCCCCACCCTGTTCCGGGGGCTCGTCGGTGTGCCTGAGTCCGGCGCCGCGTGATCGGCTGTCCGCACGGGATTCACGTGACGGAAGGTGGACAGTTGAAAGTCCGGATCGGGTACTCGGCATTGATTGTGGGTGTGGTGCAGTTCTTCGTCATCCACGGGATCGCCGAGGCGGCTTGGGCCAGACCGTACAGCTGGGCGCGGAACAACATCAGCGACTTGGGTAACGCTCACTGCGCCCTGCAGTCAGAGCCTGAGCCTCGCTATATCTGTTCCCCCCAGCACGACCTGATGAATGTTTCGTTCATCGTCCTGGGAGTGCTGCTCGTTGTCGGCGCCGCCCTGACCGGTGGTGTCCTGTGGCGCAGAGGCTCGGCCGCTGCCACGGCCCGTCTTCTGTCGGCCGGTGCCGGCGTGGGATTCGTGTTGGCCGGGCTGGCTCCTGCTGACGTCAACGAAAACCAGCATGTGTTGGGCGCCTTTCTCATCATGGCGGCGGGCAACATCGGTCTCGTCCTAGCGGGGTTCGGTCTGGCCGAACACGTTCCGGGCCCACTGCGGTGGGGCACCAGCCTGCTGGGAATCACAGCGATCACGGCTTTCGGGCTGTTCCTCTCCCACCACTACCTCGGTCTCGGCATGGGAGGTATGGAACGGGTCGCCGCATTTCCTCTCCTGTTCTGGGCGCTGGCTGTCGGCGTTCGTGGCCTCGTCCGTCGGGCCGGTCGTATGCACGAGACGATGCCGACAGAGCGTCTCAGTCGCGCTGGTTGAGAGCTCAGGCCAGATCTCGGTCGGCCGCTCGGGCGGCTTCGAGATCGGCCCGGGTTCCGTCAAGCGCAGCGGTCGGTCAGCTCAACGTTCTGCTGCTCCAACCTGGTTATTCGGCAATGGAGTTCGTCGATGTCGGCCGGTGCGCCCAGCCCCGACTCCCGCCAGGCTTGAGCGCTCATCGCCTGCGATGGCCGCTTTTCCAGCAGTCGGATCCGGGCAGCCGGGCGAGCGTTGCGAGCCTGGGCATTGGTGAGGTCGGCCTGGAGCGAGGCCCGGCTCACCGGCGATGCTGCCCCGTCCTGACCTGCCGGTTCGAGTTCCGCGGCGTGGACCAGGGCGAGCAGGTCGCGGTGACGGTGGAGTAACGAGCGGGCCCCTCCGGCTTGCCGGGCGATGGCCGAAACGCTGATCGGAGTGCCGTTCCGGACGGCGTTCTTGATCGCGGTCACCACTCGTTGGCGGCGACGCTCAGAGTTGGCCCGACGGCAGCCGGCTGGTGTCGGCCGCCGACATCACCGGCCGGCTGCGCGCCCCGCTCCCCGTACCGCTCGGCCCGCCAGTGCCTGGGTCCGGTGGCCGTCCTCGATGACGAAGCGGCCGTCGATCAGGACGTGCGGGATGCCGACCGGCAGGGTGCGCGGTTCCTCGAACGTCGAGCCGGCCGCCACTGTCGTCGGGTCGAAGAGGACCAGGTCCGCGCGGTAGCCCTCACGGACGTACCCCCGGTCGGCCAGGCGCAGTCGCCGCGCCGGGCGGGAGGTGAGGTGGGCGACGCACTCCTCCAGCGACAGGATGCCCAACTCCCTTACGTACCGGCCGAGATACTGCGGGAACGTGCCGTACGCGCGCGGGTGCGGCTTGTCGCCCTGAAGGATGCCGTCGCTGCCGCCGGTGTGCACCCGGTGGCGCATGATCTGCCGGACGTTCTCCTCGTGGCCCACGTGCTGGAGGATCGTGGAGCCGAGCCGGTCCTCGACGAGCAGCCGGCGGGCGGTCACCCAGGGCGCCTCGCCGCGCAGGCGGGCGGACTCCGCGACGGTGCGGCCGACATGCCCGGCGAGGGCGGGCACGCTCACGCCCGAGATCTCGATCGTGTCCCACTCGATCGGCACGCCGTGGCAGCCGTCCGAGCCCAGCACCTCCAGGTGGTGCCGGATCCGGTCCGCCGTCGCGTCGTCCGCGAGCCGGGTGAGGACCGCCTCGGGCCCGCCCTCGCTCGCCCAGCTCGGCAGCATCGCGACGAGGGTCGTGCAGCCGGGGGTGTACGGGTAGGTGTCGAGGGAGATGTCGGCGCCCGCGTCGAGGGCGTCGTCGAGCAGGGCGAGGAGCTCCGGCGCCCTGTCCTTGTTCACGCCGAAGTTCATGGTGGCGTGGGCGAGATGGAGGGCGCAGCCCGCGTTCCTGGTGAGCTGCACCATCTCCTCGTACGCGCCGAGCGCGCCCGCCCCGTACGAACGGTGGTGCGGGCAGTAGTAGCCGCCGTACCGGGCCACCACCCGGCAGAGTTCGGTGAGTTCGGCGTCGTCCGCGTACATGCCGGGGGTGTACGTGAGGCCGGAGGACATGCCGACCGCGCCGTCCGCCATGCCCTGGGCGACGAGTTCCTTCATCCGGGTCAGCTCGGCGTCGGTGGCCGGACGGTCCTCCCAGCCCATCGCGTACATCCGGACCGTGCCCTGCGGGACGAGGTAGGCGGCGTTGACCGCGATGCCCTGGCCGCCGAAATTGCGGTCGAGGCGGTCCAGGTATTCGCCCACCGTGCGCCAGTCGAGGTCGAGGTCCGAACCGTCGCCGTTCCAGCCGGTGATCGTCTTGCGTACCTCGGTGAGCGTACGGTCGTCGACCGGGGCGTACGACAGGCCGTCCTGGCCGAGGACTTCGAGCGTCACGCCCTGGGCGGCCTTGGCGCTGTGGTCGGGGTCGCGGAGCAGCGCGAGATCGCTGTGTGCGTGCATGTCGACGAAGCCGGGGGAGAGGGCGAGCCCGTCGGCGTCGAGGACACGGCGGGCGGTGGGGCGCGGGCCCGGCGCGTGTTCGGGGTGGATCTCGACGATCCGGCCGTCGCCGATGGCCACGTCGGCGCGGCGGGCGGGGGCGCCGGTGCCGTCGATGACATCGGCGTTGCGGATGACCAGGTCCATGGGGGCTCCGAATCAGGCCCCTCCGGCGATCGAGGAGCGGGTATCCGGGGGCGGAGCCCCCGGATACGGGAAGGGGCGGGCAGGGGAATCAGAAGAAGGTGCGGATGTAGTCCGTGACGGTGCCGTCCGCCGCGACGAGCGGAATCAGCTGCCACTTGTCGAAGCTCGTGCACGGATGCGACAGGCCCATCCCCACCCAGTCGCCCACCTCCAGCTCCGCGCCCGGCTCCGTACGTACCCACGTGTGCTGGTCCGACAGGCCGCTGACCGTGATACCCGTCGCGGGCCGGACCGTGCCGTCGCGGCCGGACCGGACGACCTGGGCCTGCGGGAGGTCGAGGTCGTGCGCCGCGTCCCGCTTGCCCGCGTTGAGGAACGCCTGCTCGGGGGAGGGCCGGGAGACCACCTGCGCCCAGAGCCGGAAGGCGGGCTGCAGGGCCCCCTCCTCCGGGACGCGGTTGAACGGGGTGAGGTGGCGGTAGTGGCCGTCGTCGTGCGAGACGTACGCCCCCGAGCGCAGCAGCTTGAGCACCGCACCGGAGAGGTCCGGAACGTCCGCGAACACGTCCGCCACCGCGTCGAACCACGCGCTGCCGCCCGCACTGATCACGATCTCCTCGCCGGCCGCCACCGCCGCGTCGAACCTGCCCGCGCGGTCGAAGTCGACGGCCAGCGCCACGAGCCGGCGCAGCCACTCCCGTACCCGCTCGTCGGACGCCTCCGGCACCTCGCCCTCGTAACCGGCCACGCCCACCAGACGCAGCGTCCCGGTCGCGGCCACCGCGTCGGCGACCGCCGCGCAGTCGGCCTCGGTACGGGCACCCGTACGCGCGCCCTCGCCCGCGCCCAGCTCCACGACGACGTCGACCGGGCGGGAGGCGCCCGCCGCCCGCAGTGCCTCGTCCATCAGCTCCACGCCGCGCACCGAGTCGACGTAGCAGATGAAGCGGAAGTCCGGGTCGCGGTCCAGCTCACCGGCCAGCCAGCGCAGGGCCACGGCGTCGACGAGTTCGTTGGCCAGGAAGATCCGCCGGATCCCGTACGCCCGGTAGACCCGCGCCTGGTGCGGCACGGCCGCGGTGATGCCCCAGGCGCCGTGCGCCAGCTGGCGGGCGAAGAGCTGCGGGGACATCGACGTCTTGCCGTGCGGCGCGAAGGCGAGCCCGTGGCGCTCCGCGTACGTCTCCAGAAGGGCGAGATTGTGCGCGACCGACTCGGCGGACAGGGCGAGCACCGGGGTGGTGAAGCCGCCGGTGAAGAGATTGCGCCGCTCGGCGGCGAGGGCGCCGACGGTCAGGCCCTCCGCGTCGGGCGGAAGCGCCTTGAAGCGGTGGTCGACCAGCTCGTCGGCAAGTCCGGCCGCAAGTTCGGCCACGGGACGGTCGGCGGCCAAGGGGGCCTCCTCGATCGAAGTATCGTTGCAGCATATGCAACACCCATTGCGCATATCGCTTGAGGCTGTCTAACATCCGAGCCGACGCCGGGTCAATGCCCAGCGCCGTGTGCGGCGAAGCTTGTCGGCTTCCGGAACGGGTGCGGAACCAGTGCCGGATCCGGAGTCGGAGCCGGTGCCGAGCCGGTGTCGGTGCCGACACCGCCCCAACTGAACCGTTGCCCCGCAGCACCGAACCCGCCGACCCCCGCGAGGAGCCCCGAGTGTCCGGAACCCCGGCCAGGACCGCCGACGCCGACACGGCCACCGATGTCGTGTGCCTCGGCGAGTCCATGGTGACGTTCCTGCCGTCGCAGCCCGGACGCCTCGCCGACGTACCCTCCTTCGGCCGCGGTATCGGCGGTGCCGAGTCCAATGTCGCCTGCGCGCTCGCCGCGGCCGGGCACCGGGCGGCCTGGGTCGGCCGGGTCGGCGCGGACGGGTTCGGGGACCACCTCGTCGAGACGATCGCCGGGTACGGGGTCGACACCTCCGCCGTGCGGCGCGACCCGGCGCGGCCCACGGGGATCTACTTCCGTACGGCGACGGACCGGGCCACCGACGTGCACGAGGTCGCGTACTACCGGGCCGGGTCCGCGGCCTCCGCGATGTCCCCGGACAACGTCCCGTACGAGGCGCTGTTCGCGGGCCGCGTCCTGCACATCTCCGGCATCACGGCGGCGCTCTCCGCGGACTGCCTGGCGCTGCTGCGTGACCTGACGGCACCGCGCCCCGGTCGCCCGCTCGTCTCCTTCGACGTCAACCACCGGCCGGGGCTGTGGCGCGACGCCGACGCGGCTCCCGAGGTGCTCCTGGACCTGGCGCGCCGCTCCGACCTCGTCTTCGTCGGCGAGGACGAGGCGGAGGAGGCGTGGGGGGTCTACGGGGCGGAGGCGATTCGTGCGGTGCTGTCGGAGCCGGGGGTGCTGGTCGTGAAGCGGGGCGGCGCGGGGGCGACGGTGTTCTCGGGGCCCCGCTCCTCGGGCGCCGCAGCGGCCGACACCGTCACCACCGTCCCCGCCCTCCACGTCGACGTCGTCGCCCCCGTCGGCGCCGGTGACGCCTTCGCCGCCGGGTTCCTCTCGGCCACCCTCCGCGACCTCCCCGTACGCGAGCGCGTCCGGCACGGCCACCTCATGGCCGCCGCCGTCCTCACCGTTCCCGGCGACCTCACCGCCCCTCCGGCCCGCGCGCACGCCGACGCCCTTGCCGCACTCGACGACGAGGCCTGGGGGAGACTTCGTCTCGGCCCCGGGTGGACGGGGGACGAGCAGGAGGTACGTACGACGTGAGCGAGCGCAGCGAGCGAACAGACAAGAGGGGCGTCCCGGGCGAAGACCGGGCCGAGGGCAGCGAGGCACGCGCATGAGTCAGACCGTCGACCGGGCGCTGAGCATCCTGCCGCTGCTCGCCCAGGGGCCCGCCGACCTCGGACAGGTCGCCGAGCGGCTCGGCGTCCACAAGTCCACCGCACTGCGCCTGCTCCGTACGCTCCACGAACACGGGCTCGTCTACCGCCAGCAGGACCAGCGCTACCGCCTCGGCGCCCGCCTCTTCGCGCTCGCGCAGGAGGCCGTCGAGAACCTCGACGTGCGCGAGATCGCCCACCCCCACCTCGTCGAACTCAACGAGGCCTGCGGCCACACCGTGCATCTCGCGGTGTACGAGGAGCACGAGGTCCTCTACATCGACAAGGTCGAGAGCCGCTACCCGGTCCGGATGTACTCGCGGATCGGGAAGCCCGTCGCGATCACCGTCGCCGCCGTCGCGAAACTGCTCCTCGCCGACCTCGCCGAGCCCGAGCGGCGTGCCATCGCCGAGAAGCTCGACTACCCCATGTACACGTCCCGTTCGATCCCGAACGCCGGTGCGTTCCTCAAGGAACTCGCCGTCGTCCGCGAACAGGGCTGGGCCACCGACCTCGGCGGCCACGAGGAGTCCATCAACTGCATCGGCGCCCCCATCCGGGGCGCGGACGGGCGGGTCGTCGCCGCGATGTCGGTCTCCGCACCCAATGTCGTCGTCACGGCCGAGGAACTCCTCACCCTGCTCCCGCTGCTGCGCCGCACCGCCGACGCCATCAGCCGGGAGTACTCCGGCACCACCCCACCCAAGAAAGCCTGAACAGCCATGACCGAGAAGATCGCCCTCACCCCGAGCACCCACACCACCCCGCCCGCGAAGTTCTCGCACGGGGTGAAGAAGGGGAACATCCTCCAGGTCGCCGGCCAGGTCGGCTTCCTCCCCGCGGTAGAGGGCCAGGCCCCGACGCCCGCCGGTCCGACGCTGCGCGAGCAGACCCTCCAGACCTTCGCCAACGTCAAGGCGATCCTGGAGGAGGGCGGCGCGAGCTGGGACGACGTGATGATGATGCGCGTCTACCTCACGGACGTGGACCACTTCGCCGAGATGAACGAGATCTACAACACCTACTTCGGCGAGCAGAACCTGAAGGCGGCCCCCGCCGCCCGTACGACGGTCTACGTCGGCCTCCCCAAGGGCCTGCTCATCGAGATCGACGCGCTCGCGGTCCTCGGCTGATCCAGCTGATCCACTTGCCGCACCCGCTTCACCGCACCACCGCGCACGGCACGGCGCCCCGCACCGCAGGAGCGCCGTGCCGCGCCCCCCGCGAGGGGGTCCTGAAGATCTTGGCCGGGCTTGCGATGCCTGGCACGCACATCTGAGCTCGATCTTCGCCTCGCACGTGAACGACGGCGGCTTCTGGATGGTGTCGAAGTACTTCGGCATCTCCGAACGCGACACCCTGAAGTCCTGGACGGTCCTGGAGACGGTCCTGTCGGTGGCGGGGTTCGCGGTGGCGGCGCTGCTGAGCCTGGTCATCTAGTGCCGGCCGCGGCATCAGCGCCGGGAGGGGCGGCGGGGCTCAGTCGGTCTGTGTCGTGCACAGGACGTTCTTCCCGCCGTCCACGTCGTAGATCCAGTAGCTGTTCCGGTCTCCCTGGCTCCGGGAGCAGTAGCCCCGCGGATAGCTCTTCTGCGCCCGGTGGTAGCCGGTTATCTGCAGGGTCGCGTTGTAGCCGGAGGGGACCTTCGCCGCGTCGCAGCTCCAGACGTTCATGAGGCGCGAGTCGGTGACTTTGGTGTTGCTGATCTTGGCCACGAAGCATTGGCCCGTGCGGAACTGGCGCTCCACGCAGAGCGACACGGTGAAGTCCGACACCGAGCCCACGTGGGACCAGTACGAACGCCCGCTGCCGGTCGGGCAGTTCGAGACGCTGATCCCCTTTCGTGCGGACGTCACCCGGGTGTAGGCGTCGGCGGCGCCGCACGACACCGTGTGCGGCACATCCGTGGACCACTCGTCGTACCCGTCGTCGTACGCCGTGAGGCAGTCCCCGGTCGATACGGCACGGAAGGCGACATCGGCGGCATCGGGCGTCGGGTCGGCGGCGGTGGAGGCAGAGGTGTCGCTGCTGCTGCCGGACGAGGACGTGTAGCCACTGCTGCCGGAGTTGCTGCTGCCGCTTCCGGTATCCGACTCCCACGGCTGCCAGATCAACACGATGAAGAAGATCAGCGGGATGAGCCCCCAGCCGCTCGATGATTTCTTCTTCGCCGACGGGGTGGTGACGGACGCCGAGGGCGGCTGCCGGGCCGATGACGAGGAAGCCCGCTTGCGGGCCTGCTCCTGGCGGCGGGCCTCGGCGCGTTTTTGCTCCTCGGCGCGTTCGGCCTTGAGCCGCGCGGCCTGCTCGCGAGCGGCCCGCTTCTCGGCCCGTTCCCGTTCCGCACGCTCGTGCTCGCGCGCCGCGCGTACCCGTTCGCGCTCGGCACGTTCGCGTTCCTGTTCCTTCTTCCGTTCCTCTTCCCGCTTGCGTTCGGCCCGTGCCCGTGCGGCCTCGGCCTCCGCCTCGGCCTTGGCGTCCCGGGTGTACATCTGGGTGCGGCCAGGAGGCGGCACCACTGAGGTGCGCTGATCAACGGTCCGGTCGTCGGAGCCCGCCGCCGCGCCGCGCCGCAGTCCGTGGCTCCGGCGTTCGTACTCCTCGATCACGCCTGTCCAGCGCGGCGGCAGCCAGCGGCTCCCGCTCTGCGACACCGGCAGTCCGGCCATCGCCCGTCGGAACTGCTGCAGTACATCCGCCGGTGCGGGGCGGTCCGCCGGCCGTACCGCCAGACAGGGGCGGATCAGCGGGACGAGTTCCTTGGGCAGCCCGTCGAGATCCAGTTCGCCGCGCTGCACCCGCGCCAGCAGGGCGAGGGTGTCTCCGTCGGCGCGGTACGGCGGCCGTCCCGTGGCGAGGAAGAAGAGGGTCGAGCCCAGCGAGTACACGTCGGACGCCGCCGTCGAGCCTTCACCGCGTGCTTGCTCCGGCGAGGTGAAGGCGATCGTGCCGAGGGTGAGGCCGGTCAGGGTGAGGTCGCCGGCGTGCGAGATGCCGAAGTCGATCAGCCGGGGGCCCGTCAGGGGCAGCAGGATGTTCTGCGGCTTCACGTCCCGGTGGACGATGTCCCCGCGGTGCAGGGCGACGAGGGCCTCGGCCGTTCCGGCAGCAAGCCACCGTACGGCCGACGCGGGTAACACCCCTGCGGCGCGGACCAGTTCGGAGAGGGAAGGGGCGGCGATGTAGTCGATGGCCATCCACGGCGTTTCGGCATCCGGGTCGGCTTCCCTCACCCGTGCCGTGAACGCGCTGTCGATCCGCTGCGCCACCTTCACCTCGCGGGCGAACCGGCGCCGGTCGACGGCGCTGACCTCGCCCTCGGCCAGGAGTGTCTTGACCGCCACGAGCTGCCCGTCGGCGGCCTGTGCGAGGTAGATCCGGCCCATGCCGCCGGATGCCAGCCGGCCGAGCAGCCGATAGGACCCGAGCGCCGCCGGATCGTTCTCGCTCAGTCCGTCCAGTCGTGCCCCCGCCATGTCGCCCCCCCCGTTGCTGCATGTGCGGTGAACAGGATCCCACGAGGGGCCGGTGGGTGACACGATTCCGTCCGTACCAGCTCGGCAACATCCCTTCCGTGCAAGGGCATTGGCAAGCGCAGTGGCCGGAGCTCGCCGGCCGTGCCGGACCCGGACGTGCAGCAGCGCCGCCGGGGGAGCGGCGGCGCTGCTGGTCACTGGTGCCGGACGGGGTTACGGCAGGCCGTGGACGTGCGGGGCCACCGCGTTCGACCAGGCGTTGCCCGACTTGGCGTCCCAGTTGGTCGACCAGGTCATCGCGCCACGGAGACCCGGGTAGGTCTTCGAGGGCTTGAAGGTGCCGCAGTTGGTGCCCGAGGCCAGGCAGTCCAGGGCCGCGTTCACGACCGAGGGCGCCACGTAGCCGCTGCCCGCGCCGCTGGTGGAGGCGGGGACGCCGAGGCCGACCTGGGACGGGTCGAGGCCGCCCTCCAACTGGATGCAGGCGAGCGCGGTGAGGAAGTCCACCGAGCCCTGGGAGTAGACCTTGCCGTCGCAGCCGAGCATCGAACCGCTGTTGTAGTACTGCATGTTGACGACGGTCAGGATGTCCTTGATGCCGAGTGCCGTCTTGAAGTATTCACCCGCGGTGGACTGCATGTCGATGGTCTGCGGGGC
Organism: Streptomyces sp. NPDC057543; assembly: GCF_042801895.1. Taxonomy (NCBI): domain Bacteria; kingdom Bacillati; phylum Actinomycetota; class Actinomycetes; order Kitasatosporales; family Streptomycetaceae; genus Streptomyces; species Streptomyces sp. NPDC057543. The sequence continues at coordinate 9,979 of NZ_JBHVFF010000096.1, forward strand.
CATCGTGACGACGAGGCCGGAGCCCGCCTTCTGCGACAGCGCGCGCAACGCCTTCGTCATGTACGTGGAGTTGAGACCGTTCTCCAGGTCGATGTCGACGCCGTTGAAGCCGTACTCCTGGATCAGTGAGTAGACGGAGTTGGCGAAGTTGGTCGCGGAGGCGTCGCTGTTGACCGAGACGGACCCCTTCTCGCCGCCGACCGAGATGATGACGTTCTTCCCGGCCGCCTGCTTCGCCTTGATGTCGGCCTTGAACTGATCGACGGTGTAGCCGTTCAGGCCCGCCGTGTCCAGGTTGAAGGTGACGGCGCCCGGAGTGGTCGTGGCGTCGGCGAAGGAGACCGCGATGATGTCGTAGTTCGCCGGTACGTCGCTGAGCTTCTGCACGGTCGCGCCGTTGTTGAAGTTCTGCCAGTAGCCGGTCACCGCGTGCTTGGGCACCGAGGTGCCGGGGTTGGGGTTGCCGCCGCCGTCCTTGGCCGTACGACCGCTGACCGTGGCGGACTTGACGGACTCACCGGCCGCGTTGGTGGCGGTGACCGCGAACTGGTACGCCGTGTCGGCGGTCAGACCCGTGATCGTGGCGGAGGTCCCGCTGGACGTGGTGGCCTTCGCCCCGTTCTTGTAGACGGTGTAGCCGGTCGCGCCGGACACCGCGTTCCAGGACAGGGACACTGAGGAGGACGTGGTCGCGCCGACCGCGAGTCCGGCGGGCGCGCCGGGGATCTCGGGCGTGGGGTCGGTGCCGCCGCCCCCGTCGGGGCCGCTGACCGAGATGTCGTCCGCGTAGTACGCGGCCTGCCCGTACCAGCCGTGCGTGTACACCGTGACCGAGCTGGTGCTCGGACCGGTTTTGAAGCTGGTGGTGAGCTGGGTCCAGCTGCTGGAGCCGGGGGACCAGGTCGACACGTCGGTGGTTCCGGTGCCGCTCGCGCCGAGGTACGCGTACCCGCCCTGCACCCAGGAGCTGAGGGTGTACGTCGAGTCGGGCTTCACGGCCACGGTCTGGGTGCACTTCGCGTTGTCCTGGCCGGCCGGGGTGGCCTTGAGGGCGGCGGTGCCCCCGTGCACGGGGGAGGAGACGGTGGTGCCGCTGCCGCCGGAACAGGTCCAGTTGGCGAGCCCCGACTCGAAGCCCGCGTTCTTGGCGACGTTGACATCGGCGGCCTGGGCGTTGCCGACGAGGCCGGTGGCGGTCAGCGCGCCGGCCGCGAGGACGGCCAGGGCGCCGCCGAGGAGCGGCCGCGTGTGGCGCCTGCGGAGTCCGTGACCGCTGACAGGGGAAGGTTCCACTTTGCTGCCTCCGTGGGGGAGTTGGGGGTGGCGAGCGGGGTGTTGGGGGATGCTCGAGCAGGGGTGCTGGGGAAGCCCGAGCGGGGTGCTCGGGGGTGCCCGGGGACGAGCCGGCGGGGTCGACCGGCGGTACCTCGGGCTGTCCTTGGAGTGGCACGGGAATGAAGGGGGAGTGGAGTCGGGCGACGGCGGTCACCGCTGCCCGATAAGCTGGTCCAGACCAATCAAGTTGTCAAGACCTCTGGCAGCGGGAGCCGCGCGGACCGCGTCCGCCGACCCGCTCTCCGCCCTCCCCGCCTGCCACTCCCGAGCGCCCCCGCACGGGTTCCGGAACGGCCTTGAGTCCGCCAAGAATTGACGTTTTGTTGACCCCGCGTGCCCCGTGCGGGTGACGTGGCCCAGATGTCCGGACAGTGACGATCCGGCCCTCGCCCGGCCGTCGGGCCGCCGGTTCCGCATCCGGCCTGACGTGCGGAAATGAATTCCGGCCGCAGGTAATCGAAAGGTGGATTCGTAACACTCCGCAGTGGTACAGGAGTTAACCGTTTCGGATTTGGTCCGATTTAGCACGGGGGCGTTGCCCGGACGTCTCGTGCGCGTTGTCGTACTGGCCTCCGAAAAGTGTTCTCTGCCAGGTAAGACGTGGATAAAGTGCTGAGGCAGAACCGCGGAGCAGGAGCGATTGCGGCCGACGTCATGACCGGCGTCCGGCCGGAGCCGAAACGGGGAACAGCGTGCCGACCGCAATAGCAGTGACCAGTGCTGATTTGGTACTACCTCCGACCGACCAGCAGACACCGACAGCAGCCCTGCTGCAGGCTCCCGACGCCCAGGCGCTGGAGATGGCCATCGGTGACATGCACGTGCTGCTCGAACAGCACGGCTACGTCGTCGCCGTCTACCCGACCGGCATCGCGCCCGCCCACGAGCGCCGCCTCTACTCCGTACGCTCCGTCCTGGAGAGCGACCGCATCGCACTGCTCAAGGTGGACCTCCCCCCCTTGGGCATCGCCGTACTCGTCAGGCAGCTGCGTCAGTTGTCCATCTGTGACTTCAGCCCGGGAGTGGTCGCCTCCGCCGCCCGGCTGCTGTCCCACTACATCCACGCGGGCGCCCTGCTGAACTCGGTCACCAAGTTCGACCGGGTCCCGGTCGACCTCAGGACACACGCCACGTCCTGGGTTCCCGGCTCCCAGTTCGCCGTGGTCGCGGGACCCAACCCGCAGCTCGTCAAGGTCGGCCCGAAGGCGGACCTGCCGACCGGCCCGGAGTTCGCCACCGACCTGATGACCGCCAAGGGGCAGTCCCAGTCGGAATGGGTGAAGCGGACTCTCGCACCCGCCTGGCAGGTCCAGTCCATTCACGAGGCGCCCCTCCCGTCCGATTCCCCGGCCTGGTGGGGAACCGGGAAACTGGTGGAATTCGCCGCCTATCTTCCAGACATCTCCGTCCTGTACCAATTGGTGTCCTCCGTACGTCGCGAGAACTGCCACTGGTGCGGAATGGAGCTCATCGGTGACCGCTGCGGGTTCTGCTCCTCCCCGCTACCCGCAGCCGACAGCCGAATGCACCCCGCCGGTGTCCTCAGCCAGGGAGCGCCCGCACCACCGCAGTCCTAGCGCTTCCGCTTTCCTCCGTAGACGCCCTCCTGTCCGCTGCCCCACGCATCCGATTCGAACGAGGTTGTCCGGCCCATGAACTCCCGCCAGCGCCGCGGCGTGATACTCCTGCTTTTGTCGGTTCTGTGCGCCTTCGGCGCCTTCGCCGGCGTGCTCTCGGTGATCAGCGACGTCAACTCCAAGGTCGGCCCCGAAGTCTCGGCCTACCAGCTGAAATCCGACGTGGCGCCCTATACCGCCCTGTCCTCCGGACAGTTCGAGAAGATCTCGATGCCGAAGCGTTGGCTCTCCACCAACGCGGTGACCGATCTCTCCGAGGTGAACGGCAAGATCGCCGTCACCCAGCTGCGCAAGGGCTCGCTGCTCCAGTCCGACATGATGCAGAAGCGCCCCGAACTGCAGCCCGGGGAGCAGGAGATCGCCATCATGATCGACGCCGCGACCGGCGTCGCCGGCAAGATCACGCCCGGCGCAACGGTCAACATCTACGCCACCTTCGCCGGTGAACGCGACGGCGACCCCTCCCAGTCGAAGGTCATCGTCTCCAACGCCAAGGTGCTGGACGTCGGCAAGCTCACCGCCCTGGAACCGAGCCGCGACGGCAAATCCAACATGGGCACCGAGGCCGTTCCGATCACCTTCGCGCTCAACACACTCGACACCCAGCGCATCGCCTACGCCGAGTCCTTCGCGGCGCACGTACGCCTCGCGCTCCTGGCCTCCGGCAGCGACGCCACCATCCGCCCGGGTGACCGCACCTACACGCTCGACAAGGACAAGTGAGGATCGGATGACCACCAGGATCCTCCCGGCCGTCGGTGACATCGACGCGGCCAGATCCGTCACCACCCTGCTCAGCCAGCTCCCCGACGCGGAACCAGCAACTCCGGTCGGTGACTCGACGCAGCTCATCGACACCCTCGCCCGGCTCGCGGGCGAATCGCTCGACGATCTGCCCGAGGTCGTGCTGGTCCACGAGCGGATCGGCCCGGTGCCGGCGCTGGAACTGATCCGGGAGGTCTCCCTGCGCTTCCCCGCCATCGGGGTCGTGCTGATCACCGCCGATGTCACCCCCGGTCTGTTCTCGTCCGCGATGGAGTCGGGTGCGCGAGGTGTCATCACCCTGCCCCTGAGCTACGAGGAACTGGCCAACCGGATCCAGTCCGCCGCCCAGTGGTCCGTCGGTGTCCGCCGCCACCTGAGCGCCGGGGCCGATGTCTTCACCGGCCCCGGCGGTACGGTCATCACGGTCAGCGGCGCCAAGGGCGGGGTCGGCGCCACCGTCACCGCCGTACAACTCGCCCTGGCGGCCCAGGCGTCCGGACGTACCGTCGCCCTGGTCGACATGGACCTCCAGGCCGGCGACATCGGCTCGTACCTCGATGTGCAGTTCCGGCGTTCCATCGTCGACCTGTCGACCATCACCGACATCTCGCCGCGTGTCCTGTCCGACGCCGTGTTCAGCCACGGCTCCGGTCTCGCGCTGCTCCTGGCACCCGGTGAGGGCGAGAGCGCCGAGGAGGTCAGCGACCGGTCGGCCCGGCAGATCGTCAGCGCCCTGCGTTCGCGCTACGAGGTCGTGGTCATCGACTGCGGCAGCCAGCTGCAGGGAGCGAGTGCCGCGGCCATCGAGATGGCCGACTCGGCGCTGCTGGTCACGACACCCGATGTGATCGCGGTACGCGGTGCCAAACGCCTCGTACGGATGTGGGAGCGGCTCCAGATCCGCAAGGCGGAGGAGACGGTCACCGTCGTCAACCGGTTCATCCGCAACACCGAGATCCAGCCGCAGCTGATCGAGAAGATCACCGGGACCCGGACGGCCAACACGGCCGTTCCCGCGAACTTCAAAGAACTCCAGAGCGTCGTCGACGCAGGCCGGCTGCACGAACTCGACTCCAAGAGCACCGTCAAACAGGCCCTCTGGGCCCTTGCGGGCGAGCTGGGCATCGTGAAGGTTCCTGACAAGGCGGAGAAGAGCGGCGCGAAGAGCGGCGCGAAGTTCAAGAACGACCGAGGCTCGATCGGGCGCCGACGCGACCGCGATGGCGTATCCCGGAACCGGCCGACGACCTAGGGGGCAAGTTGACCAATGGCACTTACCGAGACGAAAGACACGGAGATACGGGGAAGGCGTTACGGTGACGCCGCCCCGGCGCGGGGTGGAATCCGCGGCCGGCTCTTCGGCCGGGGGCGCGACCGAGGCCAGACCGCGATCGAGTTCCTCGGCGTCACACCGCTGATCATCCTGCTGATGATCGCGCTCTGGCAGTGCGCGCTGATCGGCTACACGTTCTCCCTGGCGGGGAACGCGGCGGACGAGACGGCGCACAAGGGGGCGATCTCGCAGGGCCTGCGGTTCACGGAGTGCCGGAAAACGGCCGAGAAGCACCTGCCGAAGGCCTGGCGGGACGGCTTGAAGTCGGCGAAGTGCCGTTCCAAGTCCGGCCTCTACACGGCCGAGGTCAAGCTCCAGGTGCCGGTCCTGGTGCCCGGCATCCTCAACTGGAAGTTCCCGGTCACCGGCAACGCGGCGTTCCCGCTGGAGGCTGACCGATGAGCAAGCACCCGCCCACACCCGGCCGAACGGCCACCGCCACCACTGTCGTCCGCCGCCGCGACCGCGGCCAGGTCGCCATCGAGTATCTGGGCTTCCTCCCCCTGCTGCTCCTGGTCGGCCTCCTCGCGATCCAGGCGGGCCTCGCCGCGTACGCCGCCAACCAGGCGGGGACCGGAGCCCGGGCGGGAGCCCGTATGGCCAGCATGTCGACGGGCGGCTGCGACAAGCAGGCAGCCAAGGACGCGATGAGCGGCTGGACGGCCGACCGGGCTCGCATCACCGATAGGTCCTCCTCCGCCGACGAGGTCACCTGCACCGCCAGCGTCAAGGTGCCCCGCGTCATTCCGGGCGTCGACATCTGGGGCAGGGCCGAACGGAGTGCCACGATGCCCCGCACCTGATCTCGCAGCGCACCGCATCACGGCTTACCAGCGGATCGACCAGCAAGTCGGAACGAGGAGTTACGGAATGAGTCTGCGGGCACGCATGACCGCCCCCGAGAAGAACGGCGGGGCGCGGGAGGACAGCCACATGGTGGCCACCTACCGCGCCAAGCTGCTCGAAGAGATCGACCTGGCGGAGATGTCCTCGCTCGCCGCCGCAGACCGGCGGGCCCGGCTGGAGCGCGTACTCAGCCACATCATCAGCCGCGAAGGGCCTGTCCTCTCGACCGTCGAACGTACCCAGCTGATCCGCCGGGTCGTCGACGAGGCCCTCGGCCTCGGCATTCTGGAACCGCTCCTCGAAGACGCGTCCATCACCGAAATCATGGTGAACGGACCGGACCAGATCTTCGTCGAGCGCAGCGGCAAGGTCGAACAGCTCCCGATGCGCTTCAGCTCGCACGAACAGCTGATGCAGACCATCGAGCGCATCGTCTCGACCGTCAACCGCCGCGTCGACGAGTCGAACCCCATGGTTGACGCGCGTCTACCCAGTGGTGAGCGTGTCAACGTGATCATCCCTCCGCTGTCGCTGAGCGGTGCGACGCTCACCATCCGACGGTTCCCGAGGGCCTTCACGCTCCAGGAAATGATCAACGTCGGCTCGCTCGACGAGCAGATGCTGATCCTGCTCTCCGGACTCGTCCAGGCCAAGCTGAACGTCATCGTCTCCGGCGCCACCGGTACCGGGAAGACGACGCTCCTCAACGCGCTCTCCGGCCTCATCCCCGACAGTGAGCGCATCGTCACCATCGAGGACTCCGCCGAGCTCCAGCTCCAGCAGAGCCATGTGATCCGGTTGGAGTCCCGTCCGGCGAACGTCGAGGGGAAGGGCCAGATCACCATCCGTGACCTGGTCCGCAACTCCCTGCGTATGCGCCCCGACCGCATCGTCGTCGGTGAGGTCCGTGGTGGTGAATCGCTTGACATGCTCCAGGCGATGTCGACCGGTCACGACGGCTCGCTCGCCACCGTCCACGCCAACAACGCCGAGGACGCGCTCATGCGTCTGCAGACTCTGGCATCCATGTCAGAGATCAAGATCCCGTTCGAAGCACTGCACGACCAGATCAACAGCGCCGTCGACGTCATCGTCCAGCTCACCCGGCACGCCGACGGCTCCCGCAAGATCACCGAGATCGCCGTCCTCGACTCGCACGGCCGCGATCCCTACCGCATCGTGACCGTCGCCCGGTTCGACGCCCAGCCGATGGACGCCGAGGGCCGGATCAACGGCGAGTTCAGGTACCTCCCGATCCCCCGCAAGATCGCCGAGCGCCTCTACATGGCCAGCCAGCCCGTCCCGCAGGCCTTCGGAGTCGCCGATTCCGCCGAACAGCTCGCCACCCGAGAGGCCAACTAGGACCGCGCCATGACGAATCTCCCTCTTCTCACGATCGGCGTCACCCTGCTCTTCGGCGTCACGGGCGTCGCGGGCCTGCACGCCTACTCCGGCGGGAAGGCCGACCGGGACGCCCTGGTGGACCGCCTCTCGCACACGGGCCACATCCCGGAGACCGGGCGCCGCCGCCGCTTCCGGGGACTCGACAGCAAGCTGCGCAACACCGGCCTGGGCCGGAAACTCGAACTGAAGCTGGCCGCCACCGGCCTCGACATCACGCCGGGCGAGTTCTTCGTCTATTCGCTCGCCGCCATGGCCGGCCTCTGGATGATCGCTTCGTCGATGCTCGCCAGCTTCTTCGGTCCGGTCGCCGCACTCATCGGCCTCTGGGGCACCAACGCCTTCCTGAACTGGCAGCGGACCAAGCGCACCGAACGCTTCATCAACCAGCTCCCCGAACTCTCCCGTATCCTCGCCAACGCCACCCAGGCGGGCCTCGCGTTGCGTACGTCCATCAGCATGGCGGCCGACGAGATGGAGGACCCGGCGGGCGAGGAACTGGCCCGGGTCTCCCGGCGCCTTGCCGTCGGTGAACCACTCGAAGACGCGATGAGCGAGCTGACCGACCGGCTGCCCTCCCGCGAACTCGTCGTCCTCGTCACCACCCTCATCCTGTCGAACCGGGCAGGCGGTATGGTCGTCAGCTCGCTGCGCAACCTCACAGAGACGCTGGAGGAGCGCAAGGAGACCCGGCGCGAGGTCAAGACCCAGCTCTCCCAGGTCACCGTCACCGCCTACGCCGTCCCGATGTTCGGCCTGGGCGCCATGCTCCTGATGAACGCGGTCATGCCCGGCGCACTCGACCGCATGACCGGCGCCTTCATCGGGCAGGTGGCGGTGGTCATCTCCATCGCCCTCTACGCGATCGGATTCATCGTGATCCGCCGCATGTCCCGGATCGACGTCTGATGGGCGGGGCGCACATGGGCCTGCTGCTCGCCGGCGCCATGGGCCTGGCGGTGTACGGAGCCATCGCCGGCATCCGCATGTACCGACGCGACGCGAAGCTCCCCGGCGACCTCGCGATCGCCCTGGAAGTGGGTTCCACCCGCACCAGCGCGGTCGGCTCCGGCATCGACCGGCTCGGCATGCGCTGGGCCCCCGCGGTCCTGCGGATGATGGGCCCCAAGGCCGTCAACAAGAAGCGCCGTCAGATCGACATGGCAGGCAACCCGGGGGGTCTGACCATCGACCGCTACGCCGCCCGCCGCGCGGTCTACGGCGGCCTCGGCGCGCTCGGCGCCTTCACGATGCTCATGCGCGGCCAGATCTTCCTCGCGCTTCTGCTGATCGCCTTCGGCATCTTCTGGGTCGAGGTCGGCATCTGGTCCGCCGTACGTGTCCGCCGCGACCACATCGACCGGACGCTCCCCGACTTCCTCGACGTCCTCGCCGTCGTCGTCTCGGCGGGCCTCGGCTTCCGCCAGGCACTGGGACGCGTCGCCGAGAAGTACGAGGGCCCGTGGGCCGACGAACTCCGCATCACCCTGCGCCAGATGGACATGGGCGTCAGCCGCCGCGAGGCCTTCGAGCAACTGCGCAAGCGCAATGACTCGGAGCAGGTGGCGATGTTCGTGACCACGCTCCAGCAGGGCGAGGAGCTCGGTGCGCCGATCGTCGAGACGCTGATCCAGATCGCCAACGACATGCGCCGCACCGACGCCCAGAACGCCCGCCGGAAGGCCGCCAGGGCCGTCCCCAAGGCGACCTTCGCGGTTACGACCTTCCTGCTTCCCGGAACGCTGGTGCTGCTGACAGTCGGCTTCGTCTACGGAGCCAACATCGACCTCGGCTTCCTCACGGGCGGATGACGTGAACGAGGCGGACGGTGGGCAGGACGGTCGGAAGGAGGTGACAGGCACATGTCGTTCCAACTCGGTGGTATTCAGACGGGGCTGAATGCTGAGGTGCGGCGGGCAATCGCGGATCCCGGTTCGCGCCCGGCGTTCGCGATCCAGCTGAACGCGCTCCAGGCGATGTGCCGCCAGGTCTTCGGCTTCCGGCTGGCGATGATCGCCATGGCCACACCGTTCGCCATCAGCCACACCGCCTCCGGCCCGGCCTCCTGGCTGATCGGCTCGGCCATCCTCGTCACCTTCATGGGCAGTTACGTCCTGTTCCGCGACTGGGAGCGCTTCGGCCCCGTACTCCTGCGCCACCCCTGGCTGCTCGGCATAGACGCTTTTTTTGGCGCCTTGCTGCTGATCACCGCCAGCCCCGAGTCCACCCTGGCGTACGTCACTGTGTGCACGCCCTTGCTGGCCGGACTTGTCTACGGCTGGCGCGGCGCTGCGGTCTTCGCCGCGCTCCAGACCGTCATCGTCCTCGGCGTCTACGCCACCGACCCGAAGCTGCAGCCCGCCGACGCCACGGCGTTTCTTCTTCCCGGCTTCTGCGTCATTGCCGGCGCCGTCGGCGTCACCTTGCGTAATTTGCTCCTCCGCTTCGGGACCGCCAGCCAGGCCCTCACCGAGACCAGGGCCCGCCTCGCTGTCAATGAGGCCGTGGAGGGTGAACGCACCCGACTCGCCAGAGAAATGCATGACTCCGTTGCCAAGACCCTGCATGGTCTGGCATTGGCCGCCGACGGCCTGGCCGGCTCGTCCGACCGCATGGACCCGCTCACCGTCAAGCACCAGGCCGAACTGGTCGCGCGCGCCGCTCGCCGCGCGGCGGCCGAATCCCGGGAGCTCCTCTCCGACCTGCGCCGTGAGTCTGGGCTCGACGGCGACGTGGATGTCGTGAGCGAACTACGCGCCCGTGCAGACGACTTCACCCGACGCCACGCACTGACGGCGACCTTCCGACTCCTCAATGACGCACCGATCCCACACGTCCCCCAGGTCGTCGCGCGCCAGCTGCTCACCGTTGCCTCCGAGGCGATGGAGAACGCCCATCGCCACGCCCACCCCACCTACCTCGTTGTACTCATCGGCGTGAAGGGCGATGTCCTGCGCGTCAGCGTCTACGACGACGGGCAAGGCCTGCCCCCGGGCACGACGCTCGACGACCTCCGGCAGGCCGGACACTTCGGCCTCGTCGGCATGGTCGAACGCGCCGCGTCCATCGGCGCCCGCATCCGGATCGGAAAGGGCCAGGCGGCCAGGGGAACCGAGGTCCGCCTGGAACTCCCGATCGCTGCTCTCACCACCGCTCCAGAACCGCAGCAACCCGACTGAACCGCACAACGTTCCACTCCACCCTCACCCCCCATAGAACCCTGAGAGGAGGTCGCAGATGCCGGACGACGTCTCCCGTGCCTCGGGCCAGAACTGGGCCGCACAGAACCACGCCTCCCAGCACACGTCCTCGCACATCACCCCGCTCAACTCGGAGCCCGGTTCGCACGGGTTCCCCGCCCCCGTCCCCCAGCAGTCCGCGGCATCCGAGTCCGTGCATCCCTTCCCCGCGCCCCCGCCTGTTCCCGGCGCCCTGCGGGTCGTCGTCGCCGACGACAACCCGGTGGTCCGGGCCGGCTTGGGGGTCCTGCTCTCCGGCCGTGACGACATCGACGTCGTGGCCGAGGCCGCGGACGGCCGCCAGGCCTACGACATGGCCGTTCTGCACCGCCCGGACGTCGTCCTGCTGGACGTCCGCATGCCCGGTGTCGACGGCATCTCCGCCCTGCCCCACCTCGTCCAGGTCGCACCAGTCATGATGCTGACCTACAGTCGTGAGAGCGAGATCGTCCACGAGGCGCTGCGCCTGGGTGCGAGCGGTTACCTGGTCCACGGCGAGTTCACCGCCGACGAGTTGGTGCAGGCCGTACGCGACACCAAGAACGGCCGGGCCCACTTCACCGCCACCGCAGCAAACGCGCTCCTGGCCCACATGCGCCAGGACCCCGGCCCGCAGGGACGAGCGCTCCCGGAGGGCCTCGGGGCCGCCCTGACTACCGGTGTTCCCTACCAGGGGCCCGGCTACGACGGCCACGCCCCGAGTTCCGCTCAGCAACACGGTGCGCCTGCACATGCACCCAAGCCCGAACCGGCTCCACCTGCGATGCGGCCGGTCCGCACCGCACAGGGTCTTTCGCATCTGCAACCAGTTGTGGCACAGTCTTCCATGACCGGAGGACCGGGTGTGGCTCTCAACAGACAGCAGTACGGGCTGAGTTCACGGGAGGTGGAGGTCATGGAGCTGATCGCGTCCGGTATGAGCAATCAGCAGATCGCTGCCACCTGCTTCATCAGCGAGAAGACGGTCAAGAACCACATCAACCGCATCTTCACCAAGCTGCACAGCGCCACCCGCAGCGAGGCCATTGCCTGCTGGCTCGGCACGGCTCCCACGGCGGGACCGGGGGCGCACGGGGCCGGTGGTCACCGTGGCTGAGCTTCGCAACGGGAGCGTGGTGGTACGTGCGGGGCGTGGGGCCCCGCACGTACCGGCGCGGGAGGCCCAACTCACGCTTTGGGCCCGGGAATGGGCCCTGGGACCCTCCGGCGAGCACGGTGTGCCGCCGTATGTTTCTCACGTCGCCGGCGGCTCCGGCCAGGAGGAAGCCGGAATCGCGGGCGACAACCAAGAAACGTGCGAGTCGGCCGGCTACCGGTCGGCCGAACCCGGAGGGGAACACCATGTCGGACATCACCCTGAAGACCGCCGTCCGCATCAACGGCTGGGCCAACACCGCGGTCAGCGCGATCCAGAAGCGTTACGAGACCAAGGACCGGGGTCAGACGGCGTTCGAGTACCTGGGCATCATCCTGGTGGTCGTGGCGATCATCGGTGCGATCATGGCCACGGGTATCGGCGGTGCGATCAGCACGAAGATCCGGAACCTGGTGGACAGCATCACCACTCAGTGATGATCGGTCGTTCGCGCAACGACGCAGGGCAGGCCTTCCCCATCTATGTAGTGATGGTGGCAGGCCTGCTCTTCCTCGTGTTCGCATTCTTTGCCGTCGGCAAGGCGTCGGCCTTGCGCAATGGGGCCCAGGGTGCGGCTGACGCTGCCGCACTGGCTGCCGCACAGCAGGCTCGTGTGGAATTCGAGGGCCCGTTCCGCGCCTCGCTTCCCGAAGACTTGCTGGATGCGTTTCTCCGAGCCCACAAGGTCCCCCCGGGGGCGTGCTCTGCGGCTTACAGCCTTGCCGCAGCGAACGATGCGCGTGTCGAAGACTGCCGGTCGACGCCGGGTGGCTACACGGATCGGATCACGGTCGATGTCAAGGGTCGCAAACCGGTGGACTCATCGGTGCTTCCCGGCTCGGAAGAGACGTTCGCGAAGGCCACCGCCACCGCTGTCGTCAAGTTCCGCTGCTCATGGACGTCCGTGGACTACAACGACGACAGCATCCGGGACATGTTCTTCTTCTCGTGCGGCAAGGACTTCCTCAAAATCGAGCCGAGCAACCCTCCCCCGTGGTCCGAGGTGAGCAAGATTCTCTACGACGTGCATCTGGTCGACAATTGATGGCGAACGACGAGTAAAGGAATCAGAACCCATGAGCATTCGGCGCTCCACCAAGTCCCGAAGGGCAGTGGCAGCCGTCTCGCTGGCGGCGGCACTGGCACTGGCCATTTCCGGCTGCGGCACTGATGGTGGCGGAAAGACGAACGACGTCGGTTCGTCGCCGTCCACCGCGCCTTCCAAGTCCTCTGATGAGAACAAGGAGGCGAAGCAGGAGGACACTGCTGCCGGGGACAACGTGGACCCGAATGTAAAACTCGCCGAGGTCAAGGGAGACGGGCTGACGCTTGTCATCAATCAAGTGAAGCGTGACTCTGGAGGCTTCGTCACCGTTCAGGGGCAGATCAAGAACGAGAGCAACGAGACGCGCAATACCAGTACATGGGCAGGCACGGAGAGCACGGTCTCCTCCAGGAACCCGAACTCTGTTGCCGGTGCCACGCTGGTGGATAAGGCAGGGAAGAAGCGTTATTACGTCCTGCGCGATACGGAGGACCGGTGCCTTTGCACTACAAGCATCCCTCCGTTGCTGGCTGGTAGGACGACTCCGGTCTTCATGCAGTTCCCAGCGCCTCCGAGTACGACGACCGAGGTTGATTTCACGCTGCCGTCGTTTGCGACGGCTTCCCTGAAGATCTCAGGGTGACGGCTGACATGACCTACAACCGAACTCGGCTGAAGCCAATCGGTGCCGCCGGACTCTCTGTCGCGTCAGCCATGGTGGTTGCGAGCATCACCCTGTTCGGGGTGGGGCCGGCCCTCGCCGACGACGGTCCGAGTGTGCCGCCGGGCACCGAGTCCACATCGGTGCCCCCGGTCAAGCTCGACCCCAACGATCCCGACCTGAAGATGCCCGAAGGCGGCACGCTCGCCCCGGCCAAGGTTCTCGACATCGTCCAGGTGGTCGAGGACGAGGGCGGCGACGAGCGTCGTGAGGACAGCAACGCGAACATCAAGTTCGCGCTCCAGGCCGAAGTCCTCTTCGGCAAGGACAGCGCCAAGCTGAGCTCCGCCGCCAACGCGCGTATCGCGGCGATCGCCACCGAGATCAAGAAGCAGAACGCCACCAAGGTGCGCGTCTTCGGCTTCACCGACAATCTCGGTTCCTCGGCCCACGGCGACGTGCTGTCCAAGCAGCGCGCCAACGCCGTGCAGTCGGTGCTGGTCAAGCAGTTGGGCTCGAACGTCACCTTCGATATCCGCGGCTACGGCGAGCAGTACCCGATCGCCGACAACAGCACGGAAGAGGGCCGCAAGAAGAACCGCCGCGTGGAGGTCTCCTTCCCGCGCGGCGCTTCTTCCTGAGGCACCCGCCGACCGAAAGGGTTTTGTAGGGTCTCAAATTTCGCGGCACAATCTCAGCTCCGATGGCACATCGGTGGCACTTATGCCGCCTTTGTGAGACTTGCTGGTGTCCTGTCGCATTGAGCCTGTCGGATTCTCACCGCTTCTCGTTCGTGCTGTCGGATTCTCATAGCGTCGCGCGCTGAGCGACGACGTTTGCCCCGTACGTGGGGTTTGATCTCATTTTCCTGGTCCGGTTCTCGCGGTACCTGTCACGGTCGTTTCGGCAGGTACCGCGAGAACCGGAGGTGGCGATGGATCTGGGTCTGGTCGATATCGAGTGGGCTGACGGTGAGGGCGGCGGGCTGCGGAAGTCCGTGCTGGAGACGGTGTCCCGGGTTCGGTTCGAGTCGGTTGCTCCCGGTGGGCGGCTTCGAGCGCCTGCCGAAGAGCCTGGACCTCGTCGCGGTGCCGCTGCTTGAGCTCGGCGAGTTGGGCGGTGAGGGTGCGCACGACGCTGCTCGGCGAGTCGTCGGGCGGTGGCACCGACGGCCGCGGTGGGCGGCTTTGCTGTTGTGCCCTCAGCTGCTCGACGCGACGCCGGATGTCGGTGTTCCGGTAGAGGAAGTCGAGTGAGAAGTCGGCGCTCTGTGCCAGGCCGCGGAAGGTGATGGCCTCGCCGCGGCGGATCATGTCCCGTAGCCCCTTCTCGGCGCGGGCCTGTGCGGCGGCGCTCTTGCGGGCGGCGGCCTGGCGGAGGTTGTCGGGGTTGCGGCGCATGCCGGTCACCTCCCGTCCCGGGTGCGGGTGATCGCGTCGGTGCGGGCCTCATCACCGGCTCCGCGGATGGCCTGGGGCGACTCGTCGGCGAGCCGGGTTGCTTCGAGTTTGACGTTGATGCGGCCGAGGGCGTCCTGTTCCTGTCGGCGCCCGGGGCGCTGGGCATCGACCCGAGCGGCAAGTTCGTACCGGAGGGTGCGGCGGGCACTGCCGCCGTGGTCACCGCCTCCTCGAACTCGGCGGCCCTGCAACGTCGCCCGCGTCGCCGACTGGATCGACACCGCACCCAGAACACGGCGCCGGGCCACGCACTTCCGCACTCTGTGCTCAGCCACCGCCTGATCTGCCCAACATCACCAGCAGAGTCGCGTCGTTGGGTTTCGCGTCGAGGGCGCGATGCATGAAGAGAGGGTGCCGTGTCCCGGCGGGGCGGGTAAAAGCCGGTCCGTAGGGAAAGATGACAAGGCGCGGTCCTTACCCGTGCTGTAGCGGGCTGGAGGGAAGTTTTCGTGAGACGAACGCCTGCAAACGCAGGCACCGAGATCGTAGGGTGGGCCATCCCAGGGGACGGCGGGCAATGGTCTGCCCCCCTGCAGTGCAAAACCCGGGACCTCTCGCTGCTCAACCCCGGCCTTCCCTACGTAGAGCCGCACGTCACGGCGTGGGCGCAGAAAGTGGGGCTGCTGTCTGCGGAAGCGGCTGAGCAGGCCCGCAGGGAGCGTCATATTGCCTTCGCCGGACGAGTCTGGCCATCGGCGCCCCCGGAGCGGCTGGCAGAGCTGTCTCGCTTGGCCCTGTGGATGTTCGTCGTCGATGACCGCAGTGACGCCCGCGGGGACGATTCCGGAGCGGTCGACACAGAGCTGCAAGCCATGATGCGCATCGTCACCTGCGCACAGGACGTTGTGCCCGAAGAGGCGCCGGGGACCGTACGCGTCCTGGCAGAGGTCGTGCCCCGATTGGCCGATCAGATGAGCCCCGCATGGAGCGATCGCTTCCGCCGGCATCTGGCGGAATGGATAAGCACCAACCGGGACATGATCCGGCGCCGGGTGGAACGCAGCGTACCCACGCCTCATGCCTACGTCGCCTGGCGCCGGGTCTCCGGAGCGGTCGGCTGGTGCTTCGACCTCACCGAATACGCACAGGACGCGGAACTCACCGAGCTGGTGTGGTCCTCGCCGGCCTGCCGACAGCTGCGGGATACCGCCGCCGACATCATCTGCTGGACCAACGACCTGTACTCCCTCGGCAAAGAACTACGCACCGGCGAAACCAGCAACCTCGTCGTGATACTGCAGCACCATCACCACTTGACGCTGCAGGACGCTGTCAACGAGGTGCACCGCCGGCTCTCCCTGCGAATCATCGAATTGCCTGCCGCAATGGTCAGTCTGCAGACCACCGCCCGTGCCATGAACCTGACGGTGCAGGAACAGGCCGCAGTTGACCGGTACGTGGACGGGATCCGTGCATGGGCGCGTGGGTTTCTCGAATACAGCCAGGAATCGGCACGGTACGCCGAGGCCTCCGTTCCCCCAGCAACGGCGGGGCTGCGGTTGTGAGCCAGAATTGCTTTGGAACGGGCGACCGATCGATGTCCGCCCGACCGGCTCGGGAAGCGTCCTGAGCGCACTGGCAGCAGGACCGGCCCCGGTCC
>NZ_JBHVFF010000097.1:0-26425 GCF_042801895.1 Streptomyces sp. NPDC057543
CCCCTTTTTAAGGGGGGGGCCGACCGCCCCGTCGGTCCCCCGCCGGGCCATCCCAATCAATGCGTGGAGGCTTTCCCCCCCGCGGGGGGGGGGGGCGCCGACGCGGTGCCCCCCGCCGACAAGCATCCGTCCGGCGGGGCGTCGGTACCCGCGCCCAGGAAGCCGTCCGACGCTCCGGCCGGCGGCCCGGGACGCAGTCGCCGGAGCGTGACCGGCACCCGCCGGGTCATCGCGGCGCTCTTCCTGGCGCCCGCGCTGGTGCTGCTGGGCGCGCTCGTGGTCTATCCGATCGCGTACTCCGTCTACCGGTCGTTCTTCGACCAGGCGGGTACCGGCTTCGCCGGATTCGACAACTACAAGGCACTGTTCACGGACGACACCATCCGTACGGCGATCAAGAACAACGCGATCTGGGTCGTGTTCGCGCCGACGGTCTCCACGGCCCTCGGGCTGATCTTCGCCGTGCTGACCGAGCGCATCCGCTGGGGTACGGCGTTCAAGCTGGTCGTCTTCATGCCGATGGCGATCTCCATGCTCGCCGCCGGCATCATCTTCCGGCTGGTGTACGACGCGGCCCCGGAGCGCGGGGTCGCCAACGCCGTGTGGGTGGGCGTGCACGACACGTTCGCCGAGTCGGCGGGCTACCCGAAGGCGCATCCGCTGCCCGTCCACCCGCTGAGGGCGGGCGGTGGCGGTTCGTTCGTCACGAAGGCGCCGGTACGGGCCGGGCAGCCGGTGCAGTTGCCGCTGGTCGGTGTGGCACCGGCGAAGATGCCGTCGAGCGCGAAGCCCGCGAAGGCCGCCGCCGCGGAGCCCGGGAAGGTCACCGGTACGGCGTGGCTGGACTTCACCAAGGGCGGCGGCGGCAGCCCCAACGTCATCGACGCCAAGGAGCTGGGGCTCAAGAGCATCAAGGTCGAGGCGGTCAAGGACGGCAAGGTGGTGGCCTCGGCGACCGCGCGCGCGGACGGTACTTTCACCCTGCCCGCCGCGGCCGACGGCGCCGAACTCCGGCTCCCCGCCTCGAACTTCAAGGAACCGTACAACGGGGTCGAGTGGCTCGGCCCGACCCTCGTCACCCCGGGGATCATCGGCTCCTACGTCTGGATGTGGGCCGGGTTCGCGATGGTGCTGATCGCCGCCGGCCTGGCGGGTCTGCCGCGTGAACTCCTCGAAGCGGCCCGGGTGGACGGCGCGAACGAATGGCAGGTGTTCCGCCGGATCACGGTGCCGATGCTCGCACCCGTGCTCTCCGTGGTGCTGGTCACGTTGATGATCAACGTTCTGAAGGTCTTCGACCTGGTCTTCATCATCTCACCGGGGTCCTCGCTGGCCGACGCGAACGTGCTGGCGCTCCAGCTCTACCGCTCCTCGTTCGGTACGGACGCCGACCTCGGGATCGGCAGCGCCATCGCCGTACTCCTGCTGCTGCTGGTACTCCCGGTGATGTACGTCAACATCCGCCGGATCCGGAAGGAGGGGCGCCGATGACGACAGCGTCGAACACGGCAACGAGCACGACCACCGGACCGGTGAAGGCCGAGCGTTCCCTCGGCGCACGCATCGCGGCTCGCGCCGGCGGCGGGGTGATGCGGGTCTTCCTCATCCTGGTGGGCCTGTTCTGGCTGATGCCGACCGTCGGGCTGCTGTTGTCCTCGCTACGCAGCGCGGACAACATCGCGTCGAGCGGCTGGTGGAAGATCTTCACGGCCCCCTCGCAGCTCACCTTCGACAACTACGCGCGACTGCTGGACAATTCGACCATCACCCACTCCCTCCTCAGTACGGTCATGATCACCGTCCCGGCGACCGTTCTGGTCGTCGTGATCGGTTCACTGGCCGGATACGCCTTCGCCTGGATGGACTTCCCCGGCCGCGACTGGTGGTTCCTGGTGGTCGTGGGGCTGTTGGTGGTGCCGGTACAGGTCGCCCTCGTCCCCGTCTCCAAGCTCTTCGGCGCGATCGGGATCTTCGAGACGACCTTCGGCGTGGTCATCTTCCACACGGCCTTCGGCCTGCCCTTCGCGATCTTCCTGCTGCGGAACTTCTTCGCGGAGATCCCGCGGGAGCTGCTGGAGGCGGCCCGGCTCGACGGGGCGGGCGAGATCCGGCTCTTCACCCGGGTCGTGATGCCGCTGGGCGGTCCGGCGATCGCCTCACTCGGGATCTTCCAGTTCCTCTGGGTGTGGAACGACATGCTGGTCGCGCTGATCTTCGCGGACTCCGGCTCCCCGCCGATCACGGTGGCGCTGCAGCAGCAGGTACGGCAGTTCGGCAACAACATCGATGTGCTGGCGCCCGGCGCCTTCGTGTCGATGGTGATTCCGCTGGCGGTCTTCTTCGCCTTCCAGCGCCAGTTCGTCTCCGGCGTGATGGCGGGCGCGGTGAAGTAGTACGCACGCAGTTTCAATGCGCACAGCTGTACGTCAAACACAGGGTGGTCCTGTTCACCGCAACAGGACCACCCCACCTGCACTTTCACAGATTTGCCACATTTTGACGTAACTCTGTCACTCCATCGGCCGTTTGCGGACCGCCCACACGCGCTGCGAACGCCCCCTGGATGTGATGTGCCCCGGTTCAGTGTCATCGTGCCCGCGTACCGGGTCCAGGCATATCTGCACGAGAGCCTGGACTCGGTGCTCACCCAGTCCTTCGAGGACTTCGAGCTGATCGCGGTCGACGACTGCTCCCCCGACGCCTGTGGCGCCGTCATCGACGAGTTCGCCGCCCGGGACCCCCGGGTGCGGGCCGTGCACCTGCCGGAGAACGTGGGCCTGGGCCGGGCCCGCAACGCCGGGATCGCACAGGCCGCCGGTGACTATCTGATCTTCCTGGACAGCGACGACACCCTCGCCCCCGGCGCCCTGCGGGCCGTCGCCGACCGGATCGGGGCGACCGGGGAACCGGACGTCCTGGTCTACGACTACGCCCGTACGTACTGGACGGGCGAGAGCGTACGCAACACCTTCGCCGAGCAGCTCGACGAGACCGGCCCCGCCACCTTCACGCTCACCGGCCGGCCCGGGCTGCTGAAGGTCCTGATGGTCGTCTGGAACAAGGCGTACCGCCGCGCGTTCGTCGAGGCCGAGGGGTTCGCCTTCCCGCCCGGCTACTACGAGGACACCCCGTGGACCTACCCGGTGCTGATGGCCGCCCGCTCGATCGCGGTCCTCGACCGGGTGTGCGTCGGCTACCGGCAGCGGCGCCGGGGCAACATCCTGGCCACCACCAGCCGCAAGCACTTCGACGTCTTCGAACAGTACGACCGGGTCTTCGCGTTCATCGACGCCCGCCCCGAACTCGCGCCGTGGCGGCCGGTGATCCACCGCAGGATGCTCGACCACTTCTGCACGCTGTTCACCGCCCGGGGCCGGCTGCCGCGCGACAGCCGCGCCGAGTTCTTCCGCCGGGCCCGCGCCCACTGCGCCCGCTACCGCACGCCCGGCGCCCCCGTCCCGCGCCGCGCCCGGCTGCGCCACGGCCTGATCCGGCTGGGTGCGCACCGCACGTACCGTGCGCTGTGGACCGCGCAGTCGCTGCTCGGCCGGGTGCGGAAGGCCGGTGGCGCCGTCCGCCGGGTGCTGCGGGCCGCCGCCCTCCAGGCGTACTACCGCGTCCAGTTGCGGCTGCCCGTCCAGGCGGACCGGGCCGTGTTCGCCGCGTACTGGCACGGCGGGTACGCCTGCAACCCGGCGGCGATCGAGGCGAAGGCCCGCGAACTGGTCCCCGGCCTGCGGACCGCCTGGATCTGCCGCCCGCAGGACGCGCACACCGTGCCCACCGCGACGCACCGGATCGCCCCGGGGACATACGGCTACTGGCGGGCGCTGGCCCGCTCCGGGTATCTGGTGAACAACGTCAACTTCGACCGGCGGCTGGTCAAGCGACCCGGCCAGGTGCTGCTCCAGACCCACCACGGCACCCCGCTCAAGACCATGGGCCTCGATCTCCAGGACCGGCCGGCCGCGGCACGCGGGATGGACTTCGGGCAGCTGCTCACCAATGTCGACAAGTGGGACTTCTCCCTCTCCGCGAACCGGCACTCCACCCTCGTCTGGGAGAAGGTCTATCCGTCGGCCTCCACGAGCTGCGCGACGCTGGAGTACGGGTATCCGCGCAACGACATCTACCAGCGGGCCACCGCCGGTGACGTGGCGCGGCTGCGCGCGTCGCTCGGCATCCCCGAGGGCGCCCCGGCCCTGCTGTACGCGCCCACGCACCGCGACTACCGGCGCGACCGGCAACCCCTGCTCGACCTGGCACGGCTGCTGCGGGTCCTCGGCCCGGGCTGGGTGATCCTCAGCCGCGCGCACTACTCGTACGGGGCCGTACCGGTCCACGAGCCGCACCCGCGGATCATCGACGTCGGCGGCCACCCCTGCGTCGAGGCGCTCGCGCTCGCCTCGGACGCGCTGCTCACGGACTACTCGTCGCTGATGTTCGACTACGCCAATCTGGACCGGCCCGTCGTCATCCACTGGGGCGACCGCGAGGCGTACGAAGCGGCCCGCGGCACCTACTTCGACCTGCGCGCCTGCCCGCCCGGCGCGATCGCGCACAGCGAGGACGAGCTGCTGGACATCTTCGCGACCGGCCACTGGTGCGGCGCCCGCTCCGCCCGGCTGCGCGCGGCGTTCCGGGAGCGTTTCTGTCCGTACGACGACGGGCACGCGGCGGAGCGGGTGGTGCGCCGGGTCTTCCTGAGCGACACCGCCGTGCGACCGCCCGCGATCCCGCCGGCCGGGCGGCAGCCGGTACCGGCGGCGGGCCGTCCGGCGCAGGTCCCGGGAGCGCTCCCCGCGCCTGCCACCGCCACCGTCCCCGCGGACCGGCAGGCGTCCGCGGGCCTCGGCCTCGCCGGCTCCCGGCCGGCCGACCGCCCCTGACGGCGCCCCTCCCCCGTCTCCCTCCCCCGAACCCTCAAGAACCGCTGTCCGAGAAAGAGCCCGTATGCCCCGGCTGAGTGTCATCATCCCCGTCCACCGCGCCCGAGGGCAGTTGCGCGAGTGCCTGGAGTCGGTGCTCAGCCAGTCGTTCACGGACATCGAGGTGATCGCGGTCGACGACGGTGCGCCGGACGGTTCGGGGCTGCTCCTCGACGAGTTCGCCGGCCGGGACAGCCGGGTCCAGGCCATCCATCTGCCCCCGGGGGCGGACGCGGACGGGCGGCGCAACGCCGGGGCCGAGCGGGCCGTGGGCGACTATCTCCTCTTCCTGGAAGGCACCTTCGTCCACCTGCCGGGCGCCCTGCGGGCCGTCGCCGACCGGCTGGACGCCGCCGGTGACCCCGAACTGCTGCTGTTCGGCCACCACAGGCGCCCGTTCCGGGGCCGCCTCCGGCTGACCCGGTCGCTGGAGCTGCTCGGCGGACTGCCCGCAGACCGGCTCACCCTCGCCGAGCACCCCGTCCTCCTGGACATCGCGCCGGTCTCCTGGAACCGCGCCGTACGCCGCACCCTCCACGAGGGCGAGAAGCTGGCCTTCGGGCCGGGGCCGCACGGCGAGCGGATGTACGCGCTCCAGACCCTCGCCGCGGCGGAGTCCGTCGCCGTACTCCCCACCGCCTGCGTCGAACACCGCGGCGGGCGCCACCGTCATGTTCCGGCCGACGGGTCGGACAAGGAAGGTGGCTCGACACCGCACGAGCTCGTCGACGCGTACGCCGCTCTGATGGAGTTCGTACGGGACCGGCCGCCGCTGCGCTCCGTGCGCCCCCTGCTCTTCGAGCGGGCCGTCCAGGAACTCCTCGCCGGATACCCGTCGGTGCCCCGGCGACGCAGGCGCTACGTACGGTCCGTGGCCGCGTTCGTCCGCGCGCACCGGCCCGAGGGGCACCGCTTCCCGGGCGGCACCAAGGGCCTGCGACCGCGGCTGTTGGGCGGCGGCCGGTACACCGCGCTCGGCACCCTCGACACGGTCCTGGCCATGCGCCGGAGCCTGCGGGCGGCGCCCGGCGCGGTCCGGACGTGGGCCGGGCTCACCCTCGCCTCGCGCTACTACTGGTGGCAGCGCCGGCTCCCGCTGGACCCCGGGCTCGCCGTCTACACCGCCTACTGGAACCGCGGGGTGAGCTGCAATCCGGAGGCCGTCTTCCGCAAGGCCCAGGAGCTGGCCCCGCAGGTGCGGGGCGTGTGGGTGGTGTCGAAGAACCACCTGGACGCGGTGGACCGGGGCATCGACCACGTGGTGCCGGGAACCCGCCGCTACTGGCGGCTGCTGGCCCGGGCGACGTACTTCTTCAACAACGTCAACTTCCCCGACCACCTGGTCAAACGCCCCGGCCAGATCCATGTGATGACCCACCACGGCACCCCGCTGAAGATCATGGGGCTCGACCAGCAGGACTACCCGGCGGCGGCCCAGGGGCTGAACTTCGACCGGCTGCTCCAGCGCGTCGACCGGTGGGACTGGAGCGTCTGTGCGAATCCGCACTCCACCGAGGTGTGGGCCCGCGCCTATCCGGGCGCCGCCCGGTCCCTGGAATCGGGATACCCGCGCAATGACGTCTTCGCGACGGCGACGGACGAACGGATCGCACAGATCCGCGAGGGCCTCGGCATCCGGCCCGGCCGGCGCGCCATCCTGTACGCGCCGACGCACCGCGACTACGAGGCGGCGTTCACCAGCCGGCTCGATCTGGTCCGGTTCTGCGAGGCGCTCGGCCCGGACACCGTGGTGCTGGTCCGCGCCCACTACTTCTACGAGGGGGCCGGGCTGCCGGAGCACCCTTCGCTCCTCGACGTCTGCGGCCATCCGCGGATCGAGGAACTGTGCCTGGCGGCGGACGCGCTGGTGACGGACTACTCGTCGGTGATGTTCGACTACGCCCATCTCGACCGCCCGATCGTGGTGCACGCCCCCGACTGGGAGACGTACCGGACGGTCCGCGGGGTCTGCTTCGACCTGCTGTCCGGGAAGCCCGGCGACACCCCCGGCGCGGTCTCCACCGACACGGACGAGCTGGCCCGGATCTTCCTCGACGGCAGCTGGGAGAGCCCGGCGAACGAGGCGCTGCGGGCCGCGTTCCGGGCCCGGTTCTGTCCGTACGACGACGGCCGGGCCGCGGAGCGGGTGGTGCGGACGGTGCTGCTGGGGGAGAGTGCGGCTCCAGGCCCGTCCGACGGCGTGTCCTCGATCGCCGGACGGGCGTGAATCTCCTCAGCGTTGCCGGCCGACCATCACCGTGACGAGGCCGATGACCACGAGCAGCGAGCCGCCCCAGGTCCACATCGAGGTCCGCTCGTGCAGCACGGTCGCCCCGGCCAGCACGATCAGCAGATACCCGAGGGCGTTGAACGGGTAGGCGATGGACAGCGGCACCGTGGCCAGGGTGGTCATCCAGGCGAGGGCGGACACCGCGAAGACCACCAGGCCGAGGACGACCCACGGGCTGGTCGCGGCGCGCAGGGCGACGGAACCGCCGCCCTGCGCGGCGGCGGCCGCGGCACCCTTCATCCCGTGCTTGAGCATGATCTGCCCGCCCGCCGACGAGAACACGGCGAACAGCAGCAGCATCAGACTGGGGAGGGTCACGGCCTTGCTCCTGACTGCGGCGACCGGGGTCTCGGACTCCGGGACGGGGATGGGACGGGGGACGGGGGCCTCACACGCCGACCTGGTCGGCAGCGGCGTACCGTCGGTTGAGGATGTCCTGTACATCGACGTGCTCTCCAGCGATGATCGTCTCGGCCGCGTGCGGGGTGAGCAGGGCGACGTGCTGATAGCCGAACAGCGTCGGCCGGATCCGGGTGAGCAGCTTCGACATCCCGCCGAGGACCGCGGGGAGCGGTCCACCGCCGAGGAGCGCCCAGAACGGGGCCCCGGTGGAGGCGATGTGGAGGACGTCGTAGCCGGCGTTCCTGACCGTGCGGCGCAGACTGGCCCGGGTGAAGAAGCGCAGATGCGTCTCGTCGAGGATGCCGCGCCGGTCGTAGTCGAAGACTCCGAGCGCGACCCGCAGCCTGGAGTACCAGTGGCTGAAGTTCGGTACGGAGAGCAGCACATGGCCGCCGGGCCGCAGCACGGTGGCGACCTCGGCGAGCACCCGCTCGGGGCGGGAGAGGTGCTCGATGACGTCGCCCGCGACCACGTAGTCGTAGTCGGCGCCGATCTCCAGGGGCAGCCCCTCCTCCAGGTCGGCGAGGTGGAAGCGGGTGCATTTCTCGCGTACGCCGGGGACTTCGACGTAGTCCACGCCCGTCACCTCGTGGCCGAGGGCTTCGAGGCGCTGCGCGAACAGGCCGCCGGAACAGCCGAGATCGAGGACCCGGCCGGGCGGGAGGCCGCGCATCTTCTCCAGGATGACGGCGTGCGAGGAGCCGTCGCCCTCCTTGAACGCGTACTCGACGGGTTTGGGAATCCAGGCGCAGGTGCCGAACCCCTTGACGGCGAGCCGGTATTCGAGAACGTCCTTGACGACGTCCTTCGCGTACTTCATGCCGTTGACGTAGCAGATCTCGTCGCCGTAGTAGGTGGGAACGGGGATCTCCTTGATCCGCATTCCTTCGTTGAGCAACTGGACGATGATCTGGGTGTCGAAGTCGAACGCGTCGGTGTTGCGGTGGATCGGCAGCTTCTTGAGTGCGGCGACGCTGTAGGCGCGGTACCCGGAGTGGAATTCGGAGAGCCGCGAGCCGAGAAGGGCGTTCTCCAGGCGGGTGAGAATGCGGTTGCCGAGCCATTTGTACATCGGCATGCCGCCCTTGAGCGCGGATCCGGATTTCATCATCCGTGAGCCGAACACGGCCTCGCATTCGCCGCGTTCGATCGGTGCGACCATGTCGGGCAGGAATTCGGGGGCGTACTGCCCGTCGCCGTGCAGCAGCACGATGATGTCGAGTCCGTGTTCGGCGGCCAGCGCGTATCCGGCCTTCTGGTTCCCGCCGTAGCCGAGGTTCTTGGTGTGCCGCATCACCACCGTCCGCGGCATACCCTCCGTCTGCGACCAGCGGCAGCCCGCGGTGAAGGTCGCGTCATGGCTCGCATCGTCGAGAATGAGGACCTCGGCGACCTTGGACCGGAAGTCTTCCGGAATGCGGTCGAGGGTCCTCTCCAGTGTCGTCTCGGCGTTGTACGCGACCACCAGGATGCCGATCCTGGGGCTCGGGCTTTCCTTCACGGGGCGTTCTCCAGTTGTGCTCGGGGCTCGGCGAATCGGGGCTCGGGAAGGGCGGTCAGGTGATGGCGGAGCCGGTGGGGTGCGAGGTGCGGGGCGCCTTGACCAGGGGCCGCTCGGCGCAGGATCGCGGGGGTACGGCCGCCGGCGCGGCGAGGATCTTGCGGATTCCGCTGAGGAGACCGGCGGCGAGGACGAACCAGCCGGCCTCGCCGAAGTGCAGCACCGTTTCGCTCCAGCGCACGGCCGACCGCCCGTGGTAGCCGAGGACCGCCGTCAGGCCGAGCAGGCAGCTGTACGCGGCGCCTTCCCAGAACCCGATGACGAACAGCCCGGCGGCCGCCCAGGTCAGGTACTGGAGCGCGGACGCGGTGGAGAGCAGCAGCAGGAGGCCCATCGTGACGCCGACGACACCGGGCAGTTGCGCGGGCCGCAGCCAGGCGAGCCAGACCCCGGCTGCCACGCAGACCAGCACGAAGAGGAAGTGACCCTCACCCTGGACGAAGGTGATGAAGGACTGCGGCAGGCCGAGCGCGTCGGCGAACCGGACGATGCCCCAGAGGCGGTAGCTGCCGCCCGCGTACTCCAGGACGTTCTCCGTGAGGTTCTGCGGCACGGTCACCAGGACCGGCCCCCAGACAAGGGCGATCAGGGCGGTGAACCCCGCGGTGAAACGGAGGAGTGCGGGCCGGCCGGCCCGCAGCGCGACGACGAACAGCGCCGGGATCACCACCACCGGGATGAACTTGACGCTGATCGAGAGCGCCGCGCCCACTCCGGCGGCCAGTGGTGACTTCCGGTCGACGAGCAGATGGGCGGCGGCCAGGGCGAACGTGACGGCGACCGCGTCGGTGTTGCCGTGGTAGCCGGAGGTGGCGATCAGTACGGGGCTGAAGGCGACGCCCACACCGCAGGCGACCGCCGTGCCGAGGGAACCGCGCCGCCGCACGATCTCGAACACGATGAGCGCGCAGCAGAAGTCGGCGATCGAGGCGGGCGATCTAATCAGCGTTCCGAACGGAATTCCGAGTTCGGAGAGGTCGTTCAGGCCGAGGAGCATCCAGCCGGCCAGGGGCGGATGGTTGTAGACGGGAAGTCCCGGCAGCGGCTGTTCGTAGATCCGAATGGGGCCGTATCGCACGATGGCCCGGGCGAAACCGTGAAAGATCCGCACATCGGCCGGGCCCGGCATATTCGCCGCGATCAGCATTCGGGTCAGGAGCCCGATGGCCGCGGCGACGAGCACCACCGCTCTCGCCCGCCGCACGTCCCAGGTTTCACATCGCATTCGGATTCCCATGAAAACAGAACGTAGCAACCCCGGGACGTTGAGTGACGCATCGTCGGCCGCACGTACGGGGCTCACGACGTCGAAGCCCTGCGCATGTGCGCAGACGTCCGAAGCCCCGCATCACTCGAACGGTTCAGACGGCGCCTCTTGTCCCGGGCCGTTCGGGGCCGGTCAGGGCCGGGCGAGGTCCTGGAGCATCCGGTCGACCACGCCCGCCGCCGCGTGTCCGTCGTCCAGGTCGCAGAAGTCCCGGCGAAACGCCTCGTACGCCTGCCTGTGTCTCCTGGTCGCCCGCTCCGGGTCGCGCAGCGCCTCGATCAGTCCGGCGGAGCCCGGGATCAGCGGGCCGGGGGCGCGGGCCTCGAAGTCGAAGCAGAAGCCGCGCAGCGTATCGCGGTAGTGCGCCAGGTCATGGGTGTGGAAGAGCATGGGGCGGCCGGTCTGGGCGAAGTCGAACATCAGTGAGGAGTAGTCGGTGACCAACGCGTCGCTGATCAGCATCAGCTCCCCGACGTCCCCGTAGCGCGAGACGTCACGGACGAAGCCGCTGCCACTGTCCGGCAGCCGGTCGGTGACCAGATAGTGGCGGCGCACCAACAGGACGGTGTCCGCGCCGAGTTCGCGTTCGGCGGCGGCCAGGTCGAGTCGCAGGTCGAGGGCGTAGCGGCCGCCGCCCTGCGGCCGGTCCTCGCGCCAGGTCGGCGCGTACAGCACGACCCGTTTGGTCACGGGGATGCCGAGCCTTTCCCGTACCGACGCGGCGACCTTGGTCCGGTCGCAGGCGTGGAACAGGTCGTTGCGGGGATAGCCGCACTCCAGGACCTCGCCCCGGTAGCCGAACGAGCGCCGCAGGACGGGGGTGGAGAAGCGGTTCGGGGAGACGAGGACGCTCCACTGCCGGGCGCGCTGCTCGATGGTGGCGAGGTAGGCGGCGTTGGCGCAGGCGGTGCCCGTGAGGTCGAGGCCGATGCGTTTGAGAGGGGTGCCGTGCCAGGTCTGGACGACGCACTGGCCCTCGCGCCGCTCGAACCACTCCGGCAGCTGGGTGTTGGTGACGACGTGGCGGCTGGTGGCCAGCGCGTCGTACCAGGCGGTGGAGCCGTGTTCGACGGCCGTGACACCCGCCGGGACACGGGCCTGCTGGTCGCTCACCACCCACAGGTGCTCCGACGCGACACCCCTGCGGACCATTTCCTCATGGATGGCGCGCGGTGAGTCGGAGTACTGGCGGCCGTCGAAGCTGCTGTACAGCACGGTGTCGCGCAGCGGCGCGGTGCGCCGTCGGCTCCGGTACGCCTCGCGCAGCAGCCGCTTGCCGCGTGCGCCGCGTTCCGCGGGGGTGAGCACCGAGGCGCAGTTGATCAGCAGTTGGTCGTGGAAGCGCCGTTCGACGAGGTACTTCCGGCCGGTAAGGGTGCGGGCGGCGGGCAGGGTGCGGTGGGCGGCGGCCGGGATGCGCAGCGGGGCGTCGTACGCGTCGTCCAGGGCGCCCTTCTCGCGGAGGAAGAGGTACCAGTGGCCCTGGCCCAGCGGCAGTCTCCCGCCCGGTCCTTCGACGGCGTCCGGCCGGAGCGCGGCCCTGAACCGACGGGTTCCGGCCGCGCCGGAGAAGGCCAGCGGGAAGGCCGCCTCCTCGCCGTGTCCGCTGTGCCGGGCCACCAGCTCGACGGGGCGGTCCGGGTCCTCGGGGAAGGTGCCCTCCAGGAGGAGTCGTCCGTCCTCCGTCCAGGTCGCCAGGTCGACGGCGGGCTGCACGGTGCGGTCGCTGATCAGCAGATTGCCGCGCGAGCTCGCGGTGAGACCGAGTTCGCGCCGCCGACCGTCGGCGCCGTCCAGCGGGTAGCGGCCCGGCAGTACGGGCCCGGGCACGTCGATCGGCGTCCTGCGCCCGTCCGGACCGACGAGATGCAGGCTGTACGGGAGCTGCGCGGGCGCCGCCCCCTCCCCCGCGCCCGCGCGGGCGTCGGCGAAGGCGCCGAGCTGGACGTGGGCGGTGAAGCGCCGCCATCCCGCCGCCGACGGCACGGCCCCCTCCTGGACGGTCACCGGGCAGTCGAAGGAGGTGCCGGAGGCCCGGTGGGTGAGCGCGAGACGCAACGGGCCCCTGCCGAGGCGGTCGCGGATCATGCCGTCGACGACCACGATGCCGGGACCGTCGCCCGTGCCGCCCGCGCGGTGCGTCTCGAAGCGGGCGTCGATCCGCTCGGCGTGCAGCACGAGTCGGCCGTCGTCGAAGGCGGGCACGATCCGGTGGTCGCCGTCGGGGCGGTGCACGGGCGGCGGTGCGGCCGCCTCGTCGGTCGAGAGGCCGGAGCGGCGCAGCATGCCGTGCCCGGCGATGCCGATCTCCAGGCGCCAGGTGAGCCGTTCGGGACTGCCGTCGGCGTCGATACGGAGCCTGGCCGGGTCGATGACGGTCTCGAAGCCGGAGCGGTCGTAGTCGTGCAGGCTCTGCCGGGACCGGGCGGTGGCCTCGGGCTCGGCGACCGTGCGCAGCCGGAGCGGCACCACATGCCGGCGCCCCGCCCGCAGCCACCCGGCCCGGAACTCGCCGCCGCGCGAGGTGGCGGGCAGGTTCCGGATGTAGGCGTACCCCTTGAGGTGCAGTCGGCCGCCCTGCCAGTGGGCGTCCCGCAGCCGGGCGGTGAGCGGCAGGTCCCGGTCGGTGACCCGCAGCACCGGGGGCGGCACGGGCCGGGTGAGCGCCGGGAAGGCGGCGCTGCGGCGGCGCAGGCCCCGTACCGCGAAGGCTCCCGGCTCGGCCTTGTCGTGGGCGAGCAGCGCCAGCAGTTCGTCGGCCCGCCGTTCGCGCACCAGGTGCCACATCAGCCGCAGCCGCAGCGGGAGCGCGTCCAGGACCGCGGGGTCGACCTGGTCGGTGAACTCGTTGGCGTACGTGAGGAAGGCGCGCCGGTACTCCTCGTCGCCCTCGGGCAGCGCCTCCATGAAGTACCGCAGGTCATGGGCGAGTACGTGGGCCTCGTAGCGCCGTTTGTCGGTGGCGCCGCGGTGCTCGTCGAGGAAGGTGGCGACGCCCAGCACGTGCGAGGCCCGGTCCTGGATGCCGCGGACGACGGCGCGACGCGCGGTGATCGAGCCCGGGCGGTCGCGCCAGTGGTAGACGGCGTCCTTCAGCACGTCGACGGAGCGGGCCAGGAAATGGGCGGGCAGGACGACCGGGATGTCCTCGTAGAGGGCGCCGACCGGGAAGGCGAATGCGTGCTCGTCCCAGAAGGACCGGCGGAAGACCTTGTTGCAGGCGATCCGGTCGGCGGCGAGGTCCCAGTCGCGGGAGATGTGGGTGCGCAGCCGGGTCGTCGCCATCGGCTTGCGGAAGTTGGGTGACTGCTGGAGCCTGCCGGAGGACCGCAGCCGCAGCACGTTGCCGGACGCGAGGTCCGAGCCCGTCTCGTCCAGGGCGCCGAGAAGGAGTTCGTACGCGCGGGGCGGGAGCACGTCGTCGCTGTCGACGAAGGCGAGATGGCGGGCGCCCGGGTCGCAGTGGCGGACCCCGGTGTTGCGGGCGTGCCCGAGTCCGCCGTTCTCCTGGCTCACCAGCCGGAACCGGCCGTCCTGTGCGGCGAACCCGGCGGCCAGGGCCGCGCTGTTGTCGGTGGACCCGTCGTCGACCATGACCACCTCCAGGTCGGCCATGGTCTGCTCCGCGAGGGACTTCAGGCAGTCCGTCAGATAGAGCTCGACGTTGTGGACGGGTACGACGACACTGAGCCGTGGCGGCATGTTGAGCACGTCCGTTCATCCGGGGCCTGGTTGTCCGTAGGGCTCAACCCCGTGACGGGCCGGGGGTCACCGGTTGCGGTCTCTCCCGAACGGGTGACATCGGCCGCGCCGGGCTTACGGCCTCACCAGGTCGTTACTCGCCGCCGCCGAGGAACAGCCGCCGCACCACGCGCTCGGCCGCGTGCCCGTCGTCGTACGGGCAGAAGCGCTCCCGGAACGCCGTCCGCAGCTCCGCCGTCCGCGCCGAGCGCCACTCGCCCGTCCTGAACAGTTCCAGCAGTTCGTCGTCGGTGGTGGCGACCGCGCCCGGGGTGTCGCCGGGGCGTCCGGAGAGCAGGTCGAAGTAGGTGCCGCGCGAGGCCCGGTAGGCGGCCCAGTCCGGGACGTGGCTGATGATCGGGCGGTCCAGGCAGGCGTAGTCGAACATCAGCGACGAGTAGTCGGTGATCAACGCGTCGGAGACCAGGCAGAGTTCCTCGACGGACGGGTGGCCCGTCACGTCCACCACCCGGGCGCTGTCCGGCGCCGCCGAGCGGCCGTAGAAGTAGTGCGCGCGGACCAGCACCACGTACTGCGGCCCGAGTTCACGGGTCAGCCGGTCCAGGTCGAGGTGCGGGACGAAGCCCTTGCGGTAGTCGCGGTGGGTCGGCGCGTACAGCAGCACCGTCCGGTCCGGGTCGAGGTGGAGGCGCTGCCGGATCGCCGCGGTCCGCTCGGGGGTGGCGGCGAAGAAGACGTCGTTGCGCGGGTAGCCGAGGTTCAGATGCTCGTATCCGGACGGGTAGACCCGGTCCCAGATCTCCGTGGTGTGCGGATTGGCGGACAGCGAGAAGTCCCACTGGTCGGCGTGGGCGACGATCTTCTCGAAGCTGATGCCGTTGGTGAGGGCGGGGTAGGCGCGCTGGTCCAGGCCCATGGTCTTCAGCGGGGTGCCGTGGTGGGTCTGGAGATAGCGCTGTCCGGGACGTTTGGTGAAGCCGCCGGGGAAACTGGAGTTGTTGATCAGGTACGTGGCGGTGGCCATGACCCGCCAGTACGCGAGGGAGCCCTCGATGACGTACCGGACGCCCGGCGGCATGCGGTCGCGGTACCGGGACGAGACCACCCAGACGCCCTGGATGTGCGGGGCCAGTTCGAGGGCCTTGGCGTGGATCGCGGCCGGGTTGCAGGCGACGCCCCGGTTCCAGTAGGCGCCGTACACCGCGAGGTTCGGGTCCAGGGGGCGCAGCAGGTCGGCGCGGTAGGCGGCGCGTGTGAGGCGGGCCCGGAGCGTCTTCTTGCGGCGGCGCAGGGCTTCCCGGGTGCGGGTACGGCCGGTGCGGGCGGCCTCCAGGGCACGGTGGACGGTGTAGCTGCCGGGGAGGTCCGCGGCACGGTGGAAGGCGGCGCGGTCCTCGGGGGCGATCCGGCCGGGGTCGGCGAGGACGGTCCGCAGATGGCGGGTGCGGGCGGCCCGGATCCGCGGGTCGTGGCCGGTCGCGGCGAGCAGCCGTTCGTACGCGTCGAGGATCGCGAAGTGATGGCGTCCCGGCGTGGTGGCGAAGGTGCCGGTGCGGCGGACGCGGTGACGGACGCAGATCCGGTCGAGGGTGTCGAGCGTGCCCGCGTCGGAGGCGAGGAGGGTGGCGCTCAGGACGGGGAGGACGTCCTCGTAGGGGCCGTCGGTGAAGCGCAGGCCGTGCGCGCTCCAGAAGGCGCGGCGAAAGAGGCGCGGGGTGACGGTGGAGAAACCGTCGGGGACGGCTTCCGGGGGCGCGACGCTGCCCCACCAGTCGATCCGGTCGTGTCCGAGGAGGAGCACGTCCGGTTCGCTCCCGGCCAGCCGGGCGGTGATCGCGTCCACGGCGCCCGGTCGCAGCAGGTCGTCGCCGTCGAGAAAGAGCAGATACCGGCCGCGCGCCTCGGCCGCCCCGGCGTTGCGGGCCGGACCCGCGCCGCGGTGCTCGGGAAGGGTGAGTACCCCGGCCCTCGGGTCGCGCGCAGCGAACTCGGCGGCGATCTCGGCGCTGCCGTCCCGCGAGCCGTCGTCGACGACGAGCAGCTCCAGCTCACCGGAGCCCCGGCCGAGCACGGACTCCAGCGTCGCCCTGAGATATCCCTGAGCGCGGTGGACGGGCACGACAACACTGAGGAGCATGGCAGCCGAGCGTAATCGCGCACTCACCGCGCACCGAATCGCGTGTTCACCCGTTCGGGGCAGTGCCGGTGACCCGGGGCGTCCGCCCCGGTTGACCTGGCATGAAGCCGCGCCTCAGTGTCGTCGTCCCGGTCCACAACGTCGAGGACTATCTGGAGGACTGCCTGCGCTCGGTGGCCGAACAGTCGGTCGCCGACATCGAGGTGATCCTCGTCGACGACGGTTCGACGGACGGCAGTACGGCCATCGCCCGGGAGTTCGCCGCCCGCGACCGCCGCTTCCGCTATGTCCGCCGGCCCAACGGGGGGCTGAGCGCGGCCCGTAACACCGGCGTGCGGCACACCACACAGGGCGTGCCGTATCTGGCCTTCGTCGACAGCGACGACATCGTCGTCCACGACGCCTACGCGCGGATGCTGGCCTCGCTGGAGTCGACCGGCTCCGACCTCGCGACCGGCAACGTGTGGCGGCTGACCGAGCAGGGGCGGCAGCAGGCCTGGCAGTACCGGTGGCTGACCGCCACCCGGGCGCGCACCCACATCAGCCGCGATCCGCGGCTGCTCGCCGACCGGGTCGCCTGGAACAAGGTGTTCCGGCGCTCCTTCTGGGACCGGCACGCCTTCGCCTTCCCGGAGGGGAAGCTGTACGAGGACACCCCGGTGATGATCCCGGCCCACTTCCTCGCCGGCTCGGTCGACGTGCTGCACGAGCACGTCTACTACTGGCGGGTGCGCGAGGGGTCGATCACCCGGCGGCGTACGGATGTGCGAGGGGTACGGGACCGGATCGCGGCGTGCGAGCAGGTCAGCGCGTTCCTGGCGGCCCGGGGCGGGGTCGGACACGGCGGTGCGCGGCGCCGCTACGACCTCTCGTGCCTGCGCGACGACTTCGTGTACTTCCTGGAGGGGCTCACCATGGGCGGGCCCGCGTACCGGGAGGCGTTCATGGCGGACGCGGGGGCGTTCCTGGACCGG
Source organism: Streptomyces sp. NPDC057543 (assembly GCF_042801895.1). Taxonomy (NCBI): domain Bacteria; kingdom Bacillati; phylum Actinomycetota; class Actinomycetes; order Kitasatosporales; family Streptomycetaceae; genus Streptomyces; species Streptomyces sp. NPDC057543. Next base: position 17,262 of record NZ_JBHVFF010000097.1, read on the forward strand.
ATGGAGCCGATGGACGGGGCGGCCGGGCCGGGCCGGGCCGTGGCGCACGAGCTGCCGGTGGAGCTGCGGATCAAGTGGCGGCTGGTGCAGGAGCGCAGACTCGCGGAGCTGCTCGCCGTGCTCGCCTTCGAACGGGCCAATGGCGCCGGAACGTTCCTGGTGGGCGGTGTGCCGGGGCGGCGGCAGGCCGGATTCCCCGGCATTCCGGACGCCCCCCGGCTCGCCCGTGCCGATCTCCCGGCCGTGGCACGGCTGTTGGAAGCACAGTGGGGCGACGACGGAAGGCTGCGGCTGCGCGGTTACGCGTACATCCGCAATCTCCCGGCCGCGTCGCCGCGCCACTCGCTGAAGGTGGGCATGGTGCGCGCGACCCGTGGCCAGCAGCTGCGGACGGTGCCGGTACGAAACGTTCCCGCACCCGAGGCGACCATCAACTCCGGTCAGCAGCTGCACAGTTACGATCACTCGGGCTTCGAGCTGACGCTCGACCCGCGTCGGCTGCGGCCCGGCGGCTGGCTGGTGGGCATGATGGTGGCCGCTCATGGCACGGTCCGCCGGGTGGCCGTGCGCGCCGTGGACGCGGGGGCCGTCCAGCCGCACGTCCGGGACCTGGGCGACGGGCGGCGGGCCGTGCTCGACTACCTGGGCGGGCGGCTCCGGCTGACCCTGACGCAGCTGCCGGCCCGGTGCGAGGACCGTCGCATCGGCGAGGAGCTGGTACTGACCGGCCGGCTGTACGGGAGTGCCCGGCCGAAGGCCCTGGTACTGACCTGCGACGGGGTGGCCGACCAGGAGTTCGGCCACCCCGTCGAGTGCCGGGCGGACGGGCGTTTCACGGTACGGATTCCGCTCGCCGACCTCGTCGGGATGGCGGCCGCGCCTGCGGCACCGCACCGGGCGCCGCGCGAGGTCGAGCCGGAGCCCGGCGGGCAGTGGCGGGCGCGGCTGGTGCTGGCGGACGGGTCGCGGGTGCCGCTGGCCGCGGCCCCGGAGGTGGCGCCGCCGGTGGTGGCCGACGCGGCGGGCGAGCTGGTGCTGGACCTGAGCGGGCAGCCGTGCGCGGACGGGGCCGCGTGGACGTCGGACGGGGCGCTGCGGGTGGAGGGCGTGACCGGCGCCGGGACGGACGTACGGCAGGACGAAGGGCCGGCCCACCTCGTGCTGCGGCACGAGGTGCTGCGCGAGACGGTGTCCGTTCCCGTCACCCACCACGAGGAACGGCGCGCGGGGGCGTACGAGGGGCGCCGATTCACCGCGTTCCTCGCACCCTCGGTGGCCGCCGGGCTGCCCGAGGGCCGCTGGGACGCGTATCTGGGTGGCCGGCCGGTCCGGGTGCTGACCGCGCTCGCCGCCCGGCTACCGCTCCGCCGCACGGGCGCGGACGCCAACACTCCCGCCGCCGAACGGGAGTTCGCCCTGGACCGCCGGTTCGGCGACCGGTTGACCGTACGGTCCGGGCCGGTCCTCGCGGTCTCCGAACAGGGCGCGTATCGCCGGGCCGAACTGCGCCGCACGCACTACCCGGCCCGACGCGCGCAGCCGCTGCGGGACACCGTCCTCTACACGGGCGGCGACTCGCCCCGCGCCGTCCACGCCGAACTGGTGCGCCGGGGAGTGGAGTCGCAGCAGCTCTGGGTCACCGACGGGCTCCACGGCCACATCCCCCCCACCGCCGTTCCGGTCGTCGAGCACAGTGCCGCCTGGTACGAGGCGCTGGCGAGGTCCCGCCGGATCGTCACCGCCGACCAGCTGCCCGAGTGGTTCGAGCGGCGGCCCGGCCAGATCGTCGTGCAGACCTGGCACGGCACCCCGCTCGGCCGCTTCGGCACGGATCTGGACGGCACCCTGTACGCGGACCACCACGAACTCGCCTCGCTGCCGCGCCGGGCGGCCCAGTGGTCCGTCCTGGTATCCCCCAGCCGCCACTCCACCCCGCTGCTGCGCCGCGCGCTCGGCTACGGGGGCGAGGTCCTGGAGGCGGGATCCCCGGCCAACGACCTGCTCTTCTCGGCCGACCGGGCCAAGACCGCCGACCGGGTCCGGCGCCGGCTCGGCATCCCGGACGGCCGCCGGGTCGTGCTGTACGCGCCGACCTACCGTGACCAGCTGGCCCACCCGCCGGGCGCCGACGGCGAGCGGCCCCGCTACCGGTGGGATCCGGCGCTCGATCTGGCCGCCCTGGCCCGGTCCCTCGGCGACGGACACACCCACACCCTCCTGGTGCGGCGCCATCCGCGAGTGACCGGGAGCGTGCCCGAGGGTCACGGCGTACGCGACGTGTCGGCGCACCCGGACACCGCTCAGCTGCTGCTCGTCGCGGATGTGCTGGTGACGGACTACGCGGGGCTGATGTTCGACTACGCGCACACGGGACGCCCGATGCTCTTCCACACCTACGACCTGGAGCACTACCGCGACACGGTGCGCGGGTTCTGCCTGGACTTCGAGACCCGGGCGCCGGGGCCGCTTCTCGTCGGCACGGACGAGATCGCCGGGGCCCTGCGCGACGCCGGCGCCCTGACCGCGTCGGCGGCCCGGCATGCGGAGGCGTACAAGAGTTTCCGCCAGGACTTCTGCGACCTGGACGACGGCGGGGCGGCGGCGCGGGTCGCGGACCGGCTGCTGGCCGAGTAGTTCACCAGGTGACGGCGGCCGGGTCGACGACGGCGCGGCGGCCGTGGATCACGCCCTCGCGTTCGAGGTCGCGCAGGCGGCGCCGGCAGGGAGAGAGGCTCAGCTGTACGCGCGCGGCCGGTTCGGTGAAGACCCGGCCCTCGGCGGCCCGGGCGGTCACCCGGGTCTCCGGTGCCATGATGATCGCCATCGGCGGGTTCCTGCTGAGGGAACGCCTGGCCGGCTGACCCGCCCCACCCCGTACCCGGACCATGACGCCCGTCGAAGGAGAGCACGTGGAAGACCGGACGCAGCAGGAAGAGGCGGGCCCCGAGGTGCGAAAGCGCGTCCGGGCAAGCTTCGACCGCCAGGGGCTGATGAGCCACCTCGGTGCACGCATATCCCGCATCGCGCCGGGCCGCGTGCACATCGTGCTCCCGAGCCGGCCCGAAGTGACCCAGCAGCACGGCTACTTCCACGCCGGCGCCACCAGCGCCATCGCGGACAGCGCCGGCGGCTACGCCGCGTACACGCTGTTCCCCGAGGACTCCGAGGTACTCACCGTCGAGTACAAGATCAACCTCCTGGCACCCGCCATCGGCGACCACATCGAGGCGGTCGGCACCGTCCTGAAGTCCGGACGCACTCTGACCGTCTGCCAACTGGAGGTGCACGGCGTCCAGGACGGCCGGCGAAAACTCGTCGCCAACGGGCAGCAGACACTGATCCGGGTGAACCGGCCCGAGCAGTGAGCTCGCAGTCACCGCCGTCCCTGATGACCCGACGCCAACCCCCATGCTCGCCGCCCGGGAACGGCAGTACCTACCCGGCCCGGTTCCTGAGCGCGGCGACGGCTGACGCGGCCAGGTCGTCGAGGTAGCCCTTGGGCAGCGGGGTGCGGACGACGGCGAGCCGCCAGTAGAGCGGACCGACGATCAGGTCCAGCGCACGGTCCGGGTCGCTGTCCTCGGGCAGGTCGCCGCGCGCCACGGCGTCCCGTACGACGACGGCGGCGATGCCCTGCTGCGGGTCGAGCAGGGCGGCCTTGATCGTGTCGGAGATCTCCGGACTGCGAGCCGCCTCGACCAGCAGGTCCGGGATGACCTGCGAGGCGACGGGATGGCGCAGGGCGTAGGCGGCCAGTTCCAGTACGGCGCGGACATCCCCGTACAGCGAACCCGTGGCCGGAGCCGGCATGCCCTGGACGGCGACGGCCGAAACCAGGTCGAGGACCAGGGCCAGCTTGGACTTCCAGCGGCGGTACACGGCCGTCTTGCCGACGCCCGCCCGCCGGGCAATGCCTTCGATCGACATCCGGGCGAAGCCCACCGCGGCCAGTTCCTCGAAGACGGCGCTGCGAATCGCATCGGTGACGTCCTCGCGCAGCACAGCGGCTCCGGCGGGGACACGGCGGCGGGTTCCCGGGTCGGTGGTCATGGCCGAATCATAGTCCGTCACGACGAAACGGTTGCGTTGCGACGTGGAGCGCCCTACCCTCGGCGTTGCGACGATACGGTTCCGTCCCGTCGGTCGTCGTGTTCCCACCCTCCCGTCGAAAGCGATCGTGGTGAGCCAGACAACAACCTCAGCGGCCCCGGCCGACACCCCCGCCGGTACACCCTCCCCGGTGTACGCGCCGGGCGAACTGGCCGCGCTCGCCGCCCGCCACGGACTGGCAATGAGCGGGGCCCGGCCCTCGCTGGTCGCATACATCCGGCAGCTGTGGGGGCGGCGGCACTTCATCACGGCGTTCGCCACGGCCAAGCTGACCGCGCAGTACAGCCAGGCGAAGCTCGGCCAGATCTGGCAGATCATGACCCCGCTGCTGAACGCGACGGTCTACTACTTCATCTTCGGCGTCCTGATGAACACGAAGCGCAACGTCGAGGACTTCGTTCCGTTCCTCGTCACCGGCGTGTTCATCTGGACCTTCACCAGCAGCTCGATCACCGCGGGCACCCGTGCGATCAGCGGCAACCTCGGCCTCGTGCGGGCGCTGCACTTCCCGCGCGCTTCGCTGCCGATCGCGCTGGCCCTCCAGCAGCTCCAGCAACTGCTGTTCTCGCTGGGTGCGCTGGTGCTGATCCTGGTGGGGTTCGGGCAGTTGCCCAAGCCGTCCTGGCTGCTGGCGGTTCCGGCGCTGTTCCTCCAGGCCGTGTTCAACACCGGCGTCTCCATGGTGGTGGCGCGGCTGGCCGCCCGGACGCCGGACATCGCCCAGCTGATGCCGTTCATCCTGCGCACCTGGATGTACGCCTCGGGCGTCATGTGGAGCGTCGACACGATGCTCAAGGGGGACCGGGTTCCGCACTACGTGATGGTGATGCTGGAGTGCAATCCGGCCGCCGTCTTCATCGACCTGATGCGGTTCGCGCTCATCGACAGCTTCGGCGCGTCCCATCTGCCGCCACACGTGTGGGCGATCGCCGCGGGCTGGGCGCTCGTGTGCGGGGTGGGCGGCTTCGTGTACTTCTGGCAGGCGGAGGAGCGGTACGGACGTGGCTGACAACCTGGCCGGCAACCCGGCCGACACCGATGAGCGGGTGCCGACCGTCGTCGTGGACGACGTGCACATCACGTACAAGGTCAACGGCGCCCGTACCGGAAAGGGCAGCGCCACCTCGGCGCTCAGCCGGATCGTCTCGCGCCGGCAGACCCCCGGGGTGCGCGAGGTGCACGCGGTGAAGGGGGTGAGCTTCGCAGCGTACAAGGGCGAGGCCATCGGCCTGATCGGTTCCAACGGCTCGGGGAAGTCGACGCTGCTGAAGGCGATCGCCGGCCTGCAGCCCACGACGAAGGGCCGGGTGCACACCCAGGGCCAGCCCTCCCTGCTCGGGGTGAACGCGGCACTGATGAGCGATCTGACCGGCGAGCGCAACGTCGTGCTCGGCGGCCTCGCGATGGGGATGACCCGGGCCGAGATCCGCGAGCGCTACCAGGGGATCGTCGACTTCTCCGGCATCAACGAGAAGGGCGACTTCATCACCCTGCCGATGCGGACGTACTCCTCCGGCATGGGCGCCCGGCTGCGCTTCTCGATCGCGGCCGCCAAGAGCCATGACGTCCTCCTGATCGACGAGGCACTGTCCACCGGCGACGCCAGGTTCCAGCGGCGCAGCATGGAACGGATCACCGAGCTGCGCAAGGAGGCCGGCACGGTCTTCCTGGTCAGCCACAGCAACAAGTCGATCACCGAGACCTGCGACCGGGCGATCTGGCTGGAGGCGGGGACCCTGCGGATGGACGGTCCGGCCGACGAGGTCGTGGCCACGTACGAGGAGTTCACCGGCAAGAAGTAGTGGCGCGGGAACGAGCGGCGCGGGAACGAGCGGCGCGGGCGGCGGGCCCGGTGGTGCGTACGGTCGGTACGTACGGGGCGATAAACTCCCGTGCCGCACAACAGGGTTGACCGGACATGGCGCAGGGGGACAGATGTGGGACGCCGTACCGGGACCGCTGCGGGCCGACGACTCGCGGGAGATCTCCGGTTACGCACTGCGGGCCCGGGTGGGCGAGGGCGGGATGGGTACCGTCTACCTCTCGCACACCCGCGGCGGCCACCCCGTCGCACTGAAGGTGATCCGCCGGGAGTACGCGCGGAGCCCGGCGTTCCGGGAGCGGTTCGCCCGTGAGGTGGCCGCGGCCCGCCGGGTCTCCGGCTACCACCTGGTGCCGGTCGTCGACCACGACGCCGAGGGGCCGCTGCCCTGGCTCGCCACCCACTACGTCCCCGGCCTGCCGCTGGACACCGTCCTCGACGCGTACGGGCCGCTGCCGACGGCCGCCGTGCTCCGGCTGACCGGCTGCCTCGCCGACGCGCTGCACGCCGTCCACACCGCCGGGGTCATCCACCGCGACATCAAACCCGGCAACCTGCTGCTCGCCGCGAGCGGCCCCTGGCTGCTCGACTTCGGCATCGCACGGCCGGCCGGCACCCGCACCCTCACCACTGCGGGCCGGCTGGTCGGCAGCCCGAAGAACATGTCGCCCGAGCACGCGCTGGGCAGACGGCTGACGCCCGCATCCGACGTGTTCACGCTCGGCCTGCTGGCCGCCGAGGCCGCCACCGGACAGCATCCGTACGGACGCGGCCACGGTCTCGCCGTCGCCGCCCGCATCGCGGGCACCGACCGTGAACCCCCGTGCCTCGACCACCATCCGGAGCCGCTGCGCCGGGTGCTCGGGCTCTGCCTGGCGGCCCGGCCCGAGGACCGCCCCACGGCCGCGGACGTCGCCGAGCTGTGCCGCCGGGCACTCGGCACGGACGAAGGGCGGGAGCCGCGGGACTTCGACGGCTGGCTGCCGGACCCGGTTGCCTCGGCCGTGGCCCGGATCGAGACGGCGACGCGGCCCCGCCCGTCCTCGTACACCCCCACCTATGTGCCGACGGCACGTGATCCGCTGGCCGTCGACTGGCCTCGGCGAGTGCGGCGAACGCCCGGCGCGGACTGACGAATTGACGGCCCGGCATCTGTCGTAGGCTCCTTCCGGTCAGATTCGGCCGTGAGAGCGGGGGGCTCCCATCAGTACCGGCGTCGGCGACATACTCACACCTCTGGGCCCGGACGATCCGCGCGAGACCGCCGGATACCGGCTGCTCGCACGCATCGGCGAGGGCGGCATGGGCACCGTCTATCTTTCGCACACCCGCGGCGGCCAGGCCGTCGCGCTGAAGCTCATCCGCCGCGAGTTCGGCGACGACCCGGAGTTCCGCCTCCGGTTCGAGCAGGAGGTGCAGGCCGCCCGCCGGGTGCAGGGCTATCACCTGGTGCCGGTGGTCGACCACGACACCTCCGGCCAACAGCCCTGGCTCGCCTCGGTGTTCGTCCCCGGCATGGCACTCCATTCGGCGCTGGACAGCTACGGACCGCTGCCGCTGCCCACCGTCTTCCGGCTCGTCGGCTGTACGGCACAGGCACTCACCGCCATCCACGCGGCCGGGGTCGTGCACCGCGACCTGAAGCCCGGCAACATCCTGCTCGGCGCGACGGGCCCGTACGTCATCGACTTCGGGATCGCCCGGGCCGCCGACGCCACCCAGCTCACCCGCAGCGGCGGACTGATCGGAACCCCACAGTTCATGTCGCCGGAGCACGCGCTCGGCGAGCAGGTCGGAACGGCCACCGACGTCTTCTCGCTCGGCCTGATCGCGGCCCTCGCGGCGACCGGCCGCCATCCGTACGGGACGGGCGGGGCGCTGACCGTCGCCGCCCAGATCGCCAACACCGAACACCGGCCGCCCCGGCTGGACGGCTATCCGCAGGAGCTGCGTCCACTGCTGGAGCGCTGCCTGGCCGCCGATCCGGGAGCGCGCATCACCACGGCCGAACTCGCTGCCCTGTGCGAGCGGTCCGCGGGCCGGCCGTTGCGCGAATCCGATGGCTGGCTGCCGGAGCCGCTCGCCGCGGAGATCGCCCGCCGCGAGCGGGTGGCGCAGCGGCCCCAGCAGCCGACGGCACCCACGTACCCGCCGGGCACGGTCCCGTCGGCGACCGGCACCACCGGCCCCGCCGACCCGGTACCACCGGGCGCACAGGCCGGATACGCGACGACCCTGCCGCCGTCCGACCGGCCCACCATGCCCCACCAGCCGCCCACGTACATACCGCCACAGCCCGGCTACCCCACCCCGCCGCCGCCGGCGCCCGGCCCGGCACCGGCGACGGCACCCGCCGCGAAGTCCCGGGGGCCGGTGCGGGTCGCGGTGGCCGCCGGGGTCGCGCTGCTACTGGTCGCGGGGACGTGGGTGATCGCCACCCGCGTCAACGACAAGGGCGGCGACACCTCGCACGCCGACGACTCACGCGACGACCGGCCCTCGTCCCGGGAGCCCGATCCGAAACCGTCGGACTCCGCCTCGTCCGGATCACCTGCCCAGCAGAGCAGCTACAAGGTGATCTTCAAGGACCGGCCGTTCGCGCTGCGGGCGCCCGCCGAGCCGAATGTCATCGGAGTCGATCTCGACGAACCGCGGGTCGCGGGCCCCGGCGAATTCACCGACAGTGACGACGAGTTGGAGCTGAGCGAGGTATCGGGCGGCAGCTGGGAATTCCGCACGCCGATGGGCAAGAGCACCGGACCGACCCCCCAGCAGTGCTTGCAGGGCTCGCAGTCCGACGTGCTGCCGTCCGAGATCAGGGAGAAGGAACTCCAGCGCGGCCAGACCCTGCCGGTGGGCACCCGGCTCTGCACGGTGACGTCCGACGGCAATCTCGCCATGCTGAAGATCACCAAGGTGGAGAAGCGCGCCACCAACGATCTGCCGGACTACTTCACCGAACTCACCCTGTGGCAGCAGTAGGCACACCGCCGCTGCGGCTCCACAGCCGCAGCAGCACCCGCTCCGCGGGCTCCCTCCGTGACGGCAGCGCTGCCGCCCGCGACCGGGCGGCGGCGGGCAGCCCGTAGCCGGTGATCAGCCGGTGCAGTACGGGAGACGGTCCCGGCAGCATCAGCAGTTCGCCGAGCAGCCGGGCGTCGGCGGGCGGCGTGTCGGTGGCGGGCGGCCATCGGGTCCGTGCCCGGTATGAGGGCGGGGCGGCCACCGGGCA